>CAYTJG010000001.1:0-71728 GCA_964437865.1 uncultured Bifidobacteriaceae bacterium
CCAACGGCGTCACACCGCGCCGCTGGCTGTGGCTGGCCAATCCGTCGCTGGCGGCGGTCATCACCGACGCGATCGGCGATGGCTGGATCACCGACCTCGCGCAGTTGGAGAAATTGAAACCGCTCGCCGACGACAGCGCATTTCGCCTCGCAGTCGCCGCCGCGAAACGGCAGGCCAAAATACGATTCCTAACATGGCTGGGAAGTCCCGGGATTGATCCAGACACGATTTTCGACACACAAATCAAGCGCATCCACGAATACAAGCGGCAACTTTTGAACGCCTTGCACATCGTCGTGCTCTACCACCGCCTGCGCGAGAACCCGCGGCTCGACGTTCCGCCGCGCACCTTCTTCTTCGCCGGCAAGGCCGCGCCCGCCTACCACTTCGCCAAGCTCGTCATCAAGTTCATCAACAACCTCGCCGGCACGCTCGACGGCGATCCGGTCACCCAAGGCCGGTTGAAGGTCGTCTTCGTGCCGGACTACCGTGTCTCGGTGGCGGAATATCTGATTCCGGCGAGCGACGTTTCCGAGCAAATCTCCACGGCCGGCTATGAAGCCAGCGGCACCAGCAACATGAAATTCATGATGAACGGCGCGCTGACCGTGGGCACCCGCGATGGCGCCACCATTGAAATGGCCGAAGCGGCCGGCGCGGAAAACTTCTTCCTGTTTGGCCTGACCGCAGAACAGGTCGCGGGCAGTCGCGGTTGGTATAATCCGCGGTGGCACTATGAGAATGAGCCGGAAACGCGCGCCGCGCTCGACTTGATTGCCCACAATCATTTCAGCCGAAACGAACCCGGCATCTTCACGCCCATCCTCGCTGCGCTGCTGCAACACGGCGACCACTACCGGCATCTGGCCGACCTCGCCAGTTACGCCCAGGCCCATCAACAGTTGGGGGAATTGTATGCCGACCGACAGAAGTGGACGCGCAAGGTGATCCTGAACCTCGCCGCGTCCGGTCAGTTCTCCAGCGACCACACCATTGCCCAGTATGCCAAAGAGATTTGGAACACCGAACCATTCACGAACGAATAACCAAAAGCGACCATGAACACCTTTCAACGAATCGCCATCAACACCGGCGGCGGTGACGCCCCGGGACTGAACGCCGTCATCCATGCGGTCGTCCATGCCGCTCACAATCACGGTTGGGAAATCCACGGCATCCGCGATGGGCTCGATGGCTTGCTGCATCCCGAAAACTATGCCGATGGCGGGGTGATAAAACTGACGCGCCCGCTCGTTCGCAATATCGCGCACCTCGGTGGCACCATCCTAGGCACCAGCAATCACGGCAATCCCTTCAAGCTGCGCGTGCCGCAGCCGGATGGTACGTTCACCGAAATTGACCGCAGCGACGAAGTCGTGCGCCGTTTCCGGGAACGCCGGCTTGACGCGCTCATTGCCGTCGGCGGCGACGGGTCGCTCAACATCGCGCGCGAGTTGAATAAGAAGGGACTGCGTGTCATCGGCGTGCCGAAGACGATTGACAACGATCTGGATGCCACGATGACGACGTTCGGCTTCGACAGCGCGGTGTCGTTTGCGACCGAGTGCATAGATCGCCTGCATTTCACGGCGGAATCGCACCGGCGGGTGCTGGTGGTTGAAGTGATGGGCCGGTACGCGGGGTGGCTTGCGCTGCATGCCGGTATCGCCGGCCGGGCGGATGCGATTCTCATTCCGGAAATCCCGTATGACATCACCAAAGTCGCCGAGCACATCAGACGTAAGACAGCGGGTCGCGACCGGCAGTACTCCATCGTGGTCGTCGCCGAGGGCGCGAAGCCGCTTGGTGGCGGAGTGACATTGAAAGAAACGGCGAGTGCCGGGCACGTCGAACGGCTTGGTGGCGTGGGCGAAATCGTGGCTGGTCAGTTGCGGGAATTGACCGGCAAGGAAACGCGCACGGTCGTGCTTGGTCATCTATTGCGCGGCGGCCAGCCAACTTCCCTCGACCGGTCGCTTGGATTGATCTTCGGCGCGGCAGCGGTGCGCGCCTTGGTTGAAGGCCAGGACGGTGTGATGGTCGCGGTCAACCCGCCGCGAATTGAGTACGTTCCGCTGCGGGTGGCGACGGCAAAACTCAAGCTCGTTGCCCCGGACGACTACGGTGTGATGACCGCACGCACACTGGACGTTTCGTTTGGGGATTGATGTGCGTTGCATGGCGGACAACTTCTGCCAATACGGCCTTTAAGTGCCGGGCATTTCTTCGTTTTTGGGTGGTGGCTGCGCTACGTTGTTGATGCGGGCTCACGCGAGCCTGTGAGATAACGGTCAGGCGAAGGTCTTAACGCAGGGCCGTGAACCGAACCATAATCCAATCGCAAATGGGTGACCATCAAAACAAAAACGATGCTACGTGGCAGGGTCTGGGCCGGGTGGTTGACAGCAAACCAACCTTCATGGGGCGATTCTCTCGGCCAGCACAGCCAGCGGCAATGCCAGAAATCGAACCCGGATCGTACGAAATTATGAACGTCCAACATTTCGACTGGCCAGTTTAGCGCCTCGGATTTTGTTAAACCCTTTCCATAAGCCACTTATAAAACAACATCGTGGTTGGCATCATTACTGCAATAAGGATTTGGAACTTGCAATGAATCCGCAAATGTGAACACAAGCAAAAATACTGAACGAATCATTGAGGTTGCCGAAACAACCTTTGAGTCGAAATTTCAAAAGTCCCAAGGACTTGTTATATGGAGGAAAATATGAATGACCCAATATGCGACACAAACCCGAGAGCAAATGCATCAACATACTCGGCGAAGCGAACCCGCCATCACGTTGACTTTTTCTGTAATAAGCCAGACGCGAAGCAAGCATGTCTCGTTGGGGATTTCAATGAATGGCAACCCAACGCAAATCCAATGCACAGGATGCCGGATGGTTGCTGGATGGCTAGCGTGGAACTTACCCACGGCCACCACCGCTATCTATTCCTTGTGGATGGCTGCCCGATGCTTGACCCGCGAGCAAACGGAATCGTTCGGAACGAGCGCAATGAAAGATTATCACTCATCGCTGTTAGTTGACCAAAAGGGAGCGGTGGAGAAACTCGTTATGAAAAGTGAACCAAGAACCGGAACCGATGAAGCTGTAGCAGCCGGTGATTCTAATCAACGGGGTGAGGAGACCTCGCTCTTGAGGCAAAAGAGGTATTCACACGCGCCCGAACAAATCCGGCAACGAGCCTTTGCCATTCACAAGACTCGAGGCGGTGGCCCAGGTAAGGCGCTAGACGACTGGCTCCAGGCAGAGCGAGAGTTCCTGGCTGAACAGGAACACCCGGTCTGATGCTGTGATTAGCTCGTCGGCGATTAAAAGCAAATTGCGGAGCAGCTTTCTCCAAGATGATTGTTATGAAAAACAAGCTCGCTAACCAGCCGGAACGTATTCCTACGGCCCGGCCCGGCCTAAAAGTTTCGCAAACAGAGTTGCCCGAGAGTGCTGACCTTCACCCCCCATATTTGAGCAATGTGAAAGGCTTCGCTCGTAATGAGGGCAAAAGCGATATGAAAACAACAAGGCCAGAATGGGTGAATGAGGAATTGCACCTTCAACCTGGTTTCGTGGAAGCGCTCGCGAATTCGGCACTGGACGGCGTCTTAGTGATGGATTGCCAGGGCAACATATGTCTCCTCAACCGGCGGTTTGTCGATTTGTTTCAACTTTCCAAACAGATCATTGAAGACAATGATCATGGTAAACTGCTACAGCTAGTTGCCGGCCGATTGAAAACCCCGGATCGCTTTTTGGAAACGGTTCAGCATCTTCGTGCCTATCCGGCCGAAGTGAGCCGCGAGGAAATCAAATTGACAGATGGCACGATTCTGGATTGCTACTCGTCGCCAGTCCAGAACACGACCGGGAAAAATTACGGACGCATCTGGACCTGCCGGGACATCACGGAACATCGAAATTTAGAGGAACAATTGCGCCAGGCGCAGAAGATGGAAGGCATCGGCCAGTTAGCCGGCGGGGTGGCGCATGATTTCAATAACATCCTGGCCGTGATACGTATGCAGACAAGCCTTCTGAAAATGGAGCCAGACCTTTCGCTCGAACAACTGAGAATTGCCAATGAGATTGAAGAGGCCGCCCGGCGCGCAACCGATTTCACCCGCCAACTCCTATTGTTCAGCCGCCGGCAGCCGATGCAAATGCGCGATCTTGATCTGAAGGAAGTCGTGGCCCGCACTGCTCCGACGCTACAGCAAGTCCTCGGCGAGGAGATCCAAATGAAACTGAACTTTGCGCCGCTGACATTATTGGCTCATGCGGACAGGAGCATGCTTGAGCAACTACTTTTGAATCTGACGGTCAATGCCCGCGACGCCATGCAAAACGGCGGTCAACTCACCATCGAAACGTCTTCTGCGGAGTTTGACGCCATCACGGTCATGCAAACTTCCTATGGTCGGCCCGGCTCGTTCGCATGTTTGAGTGTAAGCGACACCGGTTGCGGCATTCCGCCAGAGATTCTCCCTCGAATCTTTGAACCATTTTTCACAACCAAGGACGTCGGCAAAGGTCCCGGTCTTGGCCTGGCCGCCGTTTTCGGCATGGTCCAGCAACATAAGGGCTGGATCGACGTCTATAGCGAAGTCGGCAAAGGAACGACCTTCCGCTTTTATTTGCCGCGCCTGACCCATTCTTCAGGCCCAAAGGCTGTTTCTTCATCGCCGGCATCGGTCCAAAGAGGCAACGAAACTACTTTAATGGTTGGCAATCCAGGGGCCTCCTAGACCGCGAACGCGTCTCGCAATTGTAGAGAGGAATAAACACACAATGTCATACTTCATAAATCCGGTCAAAGAAGATCAGTGCCTGTTCTTGACCTACGAGGGTGAGATGCCGCCCATTGAGGTCGTGGCCGTCCGATACGAAGCGGCCGGACTGCTGGCGGAAAAGCACTGGAACCGAATGGTGGTGGACATAACCGAGTTGCGCCCCGTGACGGCAATGGAATTGTTTGTGTTTGCCAAAGGGCTCTCCGCTGACCTGCCACCGAGCGCCCGGATTGCGCTCGTGGTTCGTCCAGAACAGACGAAAGAGGCCAGAATAGTCGAAAATGTTGCTCGAAACGACGGTGCTTTTATGAGCTGCTTTTTCGACGCAGATGAAGCGACCACCTGGGTGAAAGGTATGAAGCCCCGTGAACAAACCCAAACTCGCTCAGTTGAGAAGCGCCTGTGAATGCAATGAATCCAATCGCTTTTTACGCGCCCTCGTCAGGCAAATTATTTTTGGAAAGTGCCCGTCTCCATCCCATGGGTGAGATGCTCGACTCGATCAGGGCATGTGGCTGGTCCATCAGGCCAATCGGCTTTTCCTCCAGGCCGATCGCCCAGGCGGGCACTTCCCATCACGTGCCACCTTTGTTGTATGCGTTTGAGAGCAACACAACCATGGTGAAAGGCGGGTATTTCCCGGCACTTGGCAACAAATAGGCGCTATGGATATTGGAAGTAAAGAGATAAACGGGCTATGAAAACAGGCCCACACAAATTATCCATGGATGAGTTGAAGCCTAAAGCCTACCGGACACTGCTGGTGGACAATTCCCCGATAATGCTGAAAATCTTTGCCAAAATTCTGGCCAGAGAGGGCGACTTTACCGTCGTGGGAGCCGCGGTCAATGGCCGGCAGGCACTCGAATATGCCTTAACTTTGAGGCCGAATTTGATCCTGATGGACTTTAACTTGCCTCATCTGAACGGGGCAGAAGCCACTCAGCGCATAAAGCAGTTTGCCAACCCGCCGATCGTCTTCATAGTGACCTCGGACGACTACTCCAGTTCTAGAATGATGTGCAAAGCCGCTGGTGCCGACGCTTTCATCGTAAAAGCGGGGGACCTTTGCGCGGAATTGAGATCAAAACTCAAAGAATGGTTCGGCTCAGCAGCTAACTCCCTTCTAGCGGAAAACCACCGGAAAAGTGCATGAGGAAAAAACCACCAGGAATCCGAACGCTACCGTCGCTGAAACCAAATTCCTTTACGGTCCGAATTCAACATTGGCATAACATTAGTTTCAGTCCGGCCATCAGAGTTTGTCCTGTTAAGTCTCCTTTTTCTAAAATCAACAAAAATGCTTTAGGGAAGCGCACGTGTTCATTCACGTGCGAGGCTCACCCGTCCCGAGCATCCTGGCCCGCTCAACGGACTTACCGGCAGTCACGCGCCGGCTGCACCGGCGTGCGCTTCCCAACCGGGCCAAAGCGAAAATATGTTCGCCTGGGCATTCAAATATCTGCGCTGGCGCTATGCGTGATCCTATGCTCCCCCCGACTTGTCGCGCAGGGGACCACCCCAGATGAAAAAGCCGAAAAGTCACAAGCTGGTCAGATGCCGTATTTTGACGCCGTGCCTGATCCGATCGAAGGGTTTAACCGTGGTTCCTGGGCGTTAAACGAATGGCTTTTCCGCGAGGTTATCTATCCGCTGAGTTTTGGGTATAACTTTGCAGTGCCCAAGCCGATCCGGTCGGGGATCAACAACGCTGGCCATAACCTGACCTATCCGGCGAGGCTGTTCAACAATTGTTGTCAGGGAAAATGGCGTGGAGCTTGGGAGGAAACCGAGCGTTTCAGCGCAAATTCCACTGTCGGGCTGGGCGGCCTGTTTGATCCTGCGACGCATTGGAAGATCGGGCGTGCCGACCGGGATTTTGGCGAAACCATGGGCTGTTATGGTTATGGTCCGGGATTCTACCTGGTGCTGCCGATCCTCGGACCGAGCAATGGCCGTGACGCGGTTGGCAAACTGGTTGACATGCCGCTGGACATTTGCTTTTGGATTGGCTGCGCGTATCCGGATGAATTCTGGCCCGATGTAATCCGGCCTGGCATCGAGGTCAATGACGTGAATGACAATGCGCGGGATTACAAGCGCCAGCTTGATGGGCTGGTGGATCCCTACCAGACATTTCGCATGCTTTATTCGTTGAACCGGCAGCGGCTGGTCATGGACTACCTTCCATTATACGACAAGAGTGACAATCCCAATCCCACGATTCGCGCAGTTCTCTTCAAACCCGCCATCGCTAATTTCGCGGACAAGGCCGTCACTCGTAAAGTCCTGGTGCCGGCCACGGGGAGAAAGCTGACATACTCCTGCTGGATGCAAAAACAGCCAGCTCCGTTAGTCTGTTATATCCCCGGGCTCGGTGCCTGCCGGACAGATCGTTCCACGCTGGCTTATGCGGACATGCTGTATCGTCATGGATATTCTGTGGTGACCTTCGCCAATCCGTTCCATAAGGAGTTCATGGAGTCAGCCGCAACGATGGCGCTGCCGGGGTATGGTCCGGCAGACTGCGACGATGTGGTGAACGCACTCAAATTGATGCTGACCGACGTGCGCAAATGGCAGGGTGACAAAATTACGGGAACCAGTCTGACCGGCATTTCCCACGGAGGCTATTTTACTTTGATGATTGCTGCGCGCGAATCCGCCGGCCAGCTCGGCGGGCTGACGTTCGACCGCTACGTCGCGGTCAATCCGCCTCGGCAACTGGCCCAGGCGGAACAGCGTCTGGACGAAATGTTTGACGCTCCGCTAATCTGGCCGGTGGGCGAACGGCGTAAGCGGATGGAAGAGTCAGTTTACAAAGCATTATATTTTGACGATAATGGATTGGATGTGTCGGGTAATATTCCGCTTACCCGCACTGAATCCGACTTTCTTATTGGACTTTCCTTCCGTTACACGCTGATGAACGCTATTGTGGACAGCCAGCGGCGGACGAACTTAGGGGTCTTGAAAGTGAATCCGGCCAAATTCGTTCGTCAGGATTCAATTCGTGAAATCCGACAGATCAACTACGTTGAATATACTGACCGCTTCGTCCTGCCCTATTTGATCAAGCGCGGCTATTCGACAAACCGTGTGGAACTGGTTGCCGCTACTGACTTGACACGATGCACGGAGTTGCTCCGCGACAATCCCAAAATCCGCGTGCAGATCTGTGAAGACGATTTTCTGCTGACACCGGCGGACGTGCGGTGGTTCCGCTCGACGTTTGGCGAGCATCTCACTGATTACCCGGTCGGCGGGCACCTAGGCAACCTGCACCTGCCCACTGTACAAGAGGACTTGGTGCGACTGTTTTCAACCCAGGCGACAACATGTCCACCACGCACCAGATCATTTTGAAGGTTGGAATACAATACATAATTTAATCCAAGAATCCCGTGAAGAACGAGCAAATCATTAAAATAGCGCGACAACTCGCTGAACCTTTCCGTGTTGATAAAGGCATTTGCAGCTTCGAGCGTTATCTCTCGCGGAACGGTGTGGTGGTGCGCCAGTTTTTCCTCCACGTTTCAAAAGGGGAACCGAAGCGGCGGTTCCTGGAACGCCTCAACAACCCGGAAAAAAACTGGAAGTTTTCCGCTGACGACACTGCCGAACATGGATATTGGGACGACTATATGGAAGTTTATGAAGACATGATTCGGCACACGGCCAGCCCAGCAGCCCCTTGGTATGTCGTGCCCGCCAACAATAAATGGTTTGGCTGCGGTGTGGTCGCGGCAACGGTCATTGAAACCCTGGCATCGCTTGGTCTCGAATATCCAAAAGTCGGCCGGGCGAAATTAAAGGAACACGTCGCGGCCAAAGCGGCTTAGGTGAAATGATGGAAATTCCCGATCTATTCAAAAATATGATGTACGCAAAATTCAAGTGGCCCCGCGGACTCAGCCTGGCAATCCTGCTGGCGACCGGCGCAACGTCTGTGGTTTTTTCGAGCGACGCCGCCGGCGACGGTCTTTCGTCGAGCCAAATCTTGCAAAAGGTGCTGGAGAATTATGCCTCCCTGGCAAGTTACAGTGATGAGGGAAAAGTCGTCGTGATCATGGGCGGCACCACCAACTCTTCCGATTTTACCATCCGGCTGGCCCGGATGAATCTTTACCGAATCGAATGGCAACAAAACAGCGCATCTTCGTCCACCAAAAATGCCGGTCCTCAAGCAGTCTGGTCGTCCGGTGCTGGCGATCATCTGGAGATAGGATTTGGACAGCAATACCAATGTAGCCGGGAGATTGCTTTGGCCGAGGCGTCCATCTATTCCGATGGCGCGGCCGTAGACATTCCGCGGATATTTTTCAATATGCAATGGGAAGACCAGCTTGCTGATCTAGTGTTGGGCGAGAATCAACAAACCGACGAGAAGGTGGAAGGCAAGGATTGTTACGTTTTTACCGGAGAATCACAAGGTCGGACGAAGACGCTTTGGATTGGCAAGCAGGACTTTCTGATCCATCAAGTGCGAATTATATTGAGTGCTGAAGCCATAAAGGCCATGTCCTCAAAATGGACTCCGAGTTTGATGCTGGATGTGCATGGCTTCACTTCAATCGAGATTCACACCAATATTGTGGTGAACAGAAAATTTTGTCGGTCGGATTTTGTTCCGTCATTCCCCTCATTTCCGTCCGTCGACAGTGAATGATAATGGATGAGGTTTTAAGGAGTTAATATTCTGCATTTTTAACTTTAAGGGAAGTTCTATCCCGGCAGTTTGGCATCGGTCCAAGGTGCCCTGGGCGCGTGTTGCCGAATTCAGATAGCTGATTTGCGCCAGCGGGAGAAAACGCGGCGTAACCGGCAAGATTACAATAACAAACCAATACGATATTATGATTGAGGAAAAATTAGCCATGGAGCTTTTTCATCGCGCGCTGAAGGTGGCCGTCGATGGGAATGCGTCGGATATTCACATTAAAGTCAACGCGCCGGTGGTACTCCGCATTAGTCGCGAACTGGTGGCGCTGGAAAGCCCGCACCCCACGCTGGAATGGATGAACCTCGTGGTGGACATGATCACACCCCGGCACCTGAAAAAACGTTTGGAGGAGGAGCGTGAGGTGGACTTTTCCTATTATCAACCCGAAATCGGGCGGTTTCGCACAAATTTGTTTCAACAACGCGGGCAATGGTGTCTGGCGATGCGCTATGTGAGGAACCAAGTGCCAAGCTTTGATAAACTCGGCTTGCTGACACAGATTAAAACTCTGGCCGAAGAACCCCGCGGGTTTGTGCTCGTGGCCGGAACCACAGGTTCCGGCAAATCCACTACACTCGCGGCAATGATCGAACATATCAACACCAACTTCAAGAAGCACGTAGTGACGCTGGAGGATCCCATTGAATATGTTTTCGAGGACAACCAATCCGTCATTGAACAGCGGGAGGTCGGGCTGGACACGCAGTCCTTTCACCACGCACTGAAACACATGTTACGGCAGGATCCCGACATCATCATGATTGGCGAAATGCGCGATGACATTAGTCTCGCCGCCGCCATGAGCGCGGCCGACACCGGGCACTTGGTGTTCTCCACCATCCACACCACCAACGCCAGCCAGTCGGTCACCCGCATCCTGGATTTCTTCAAGGCGGAGGAGCGCGACCAAGTCCGCCGCCAATTGGCCGACACCCTGCGTGGCGTGGTCTGCCAGCGGATGGTTCCCTCGCTCGATGGAAAAATGGTCCCGGCCTTGGAAATCATGATCAACTCCCCGATGGTCCGCAAACTCATCGAGGAAAACCGGCTCGATAAACTTTCCGTGGCCATCGAAACCGGCAGCGACGACGGCATGCTCACCTTCAACCAGTGCCTCTATAATCTGGTGAAAGCCGGGAAGGTTTCGGAAAAGGAAGCGCTGGCCAAGGCTACTAATCCCCAAGCTCTGGAAATGAATTTTAAAGGCATTTTCCTCAATGAAGGCGGACGCATTATCAGTTGACATATTCAGTCAAACGCGAAGGACGCTGGCTTTCTGAAATTGAAACGCGATGGGTTCTTACCTGGTGTCAGGCGGGTCGCTTGAGTCCCATTTTATTCATGCGCGAAATCAAGGTGGTTGGTTTTACACCAAGAAGTTCCGCTGCGCCATCCTCACCTCTGATTTTCCACCCGGTCTTTTCAAGAACTGCAATTAGGTTCTCACGCTCGCGCTGCTGCATTTCTGTTTCCGTGAAAAACCCGGGTTCCGCATGGGAATCGTCACCCGGTTTGGTCGGGCGCACAGGTGCCGACGCTTTGCTGGTGGGCAAATCAAATTCCAGGGCGCCGCCGCGCGCCAGGATGACGGCGCGTTCAATCACGTTGCGCAATTCGCGGATGTTGCCTGGCCAGTCGTAATCCTGGAGGCGAACCACGCCAGCCCGCGTCAAACGAGGTTTGGGGCACTTGAGCTCCTTGGCCGATTGTTCCACGAAATGTTTCGCCAGCAGCGGGATATCATCTTTTCGCTCCTTTAGGTCGGTAACGTGGATGGGAAACACGTGGAGCCGGTAATAGAGATCCTCACGGAAATGGCCGGCCGCGACTTCTTTTTTCAAATCCCGGTTAGTGGCCGCGACGATCCGCACGTCGGCGTGCCGGGTGCGGTCTTCCCCCACGCGTTCGAAGCTTTTCTCCTGCAATACGCGCAGGAGTTTGCCCTGCAATTCAAGAGGAACCTCACCGATTTCATCCAGAAACAAAGTCCCCCCTTCGGCGGTTTCAAAGCGCCCGGCTCGGTCCTTGATGGCCCCGGTGAAAGCGCCCCTGGCATGGCCGAAAAATTCGCTTTCATATAGATCTTTGGGAATGGACGCGCAATTGACGCGGACCAGCGATTTGTCTTTCCGCTGGCTGCGCTTGTGGATTTCATGCGCGACCAGTTCCTTGCCCGTGCCAGTCCCGCCCAGGATGAGCACCGAGGCATCGGTTGGCGCAACCAAGTCGATCTGACTGACGATTTGCCGCAAGGCCGCGCTTTGACCGACCAAGTCGCCGAAGGCCTTGGCTTCCACAACTTCCTCCTGAAGATAGGCGTTTTGCTGTTCGAGTTGCGACTTAAGCCGATGAATCTCTTCGAAGGCCCGCGCACTGGCGATGGCAGCGCCGAAATGGTCGGCAAAGATTTGGCCCCAGGGCCGTGCGCCGTCCGGTATGTCCTTACGCGCGAAAGAGGCGAAGACCCCCAAAACCTCGCCTTTGAAAGTAATCGGCGCGCCGCTGAATGCTCTAATTTGCTCGTCTGCATTGAGAGCGAAGTCTCGAATTCGCTCTTGTACCAAGTCCAATTCGGCCAGCTTCTCCGACCGCTCCCCCAAGCCGTTCAGGGAGAACTGCTCACCGGTCGCCGCTACCCTGCCTATCAAACCGACTCCCAACGGTATCCGTCCATTGGGATCGTCGAAGCGTGAAATATCCGGTCCAGACTTGCCGATTGGATTGCCCTCGCCCGCGACCAAATGCAAACAGCGGCTCTGGTCGGAGCACTTTGATCTTTGTGGACAAACCGGGCAGAGATCCCCCTTGTCAATCAGCCAAATCTGGAAGCATGCCATATCCAACTGATTTAGAGTCATGGCATTATGAACAAACTTCTTCAGCAGCTGCTCCACGGAATGCTCGTGGGCGATATCCAAGAGCAATCGGGTCGCGAGATTTGGATCGAATCGGCTGTCAATGTCGGGTGCCATGAACACCGATACTGCCAGAGGCCATCACATAGTTTCAAGCTGGAAGGAACAAAACGAACGGTTGATCGAACGTTCAATATTTCGACTCGTCCATCTAGGTGCCTGTAATCTCGTTAGGTACTGTGCATCAGCATATTATAAACCAATGAGGTCGGTGGCGTGATTGCTGCTTCTAAGTTTCCAATGCTCGACGGATTCAATAATGTAAACGTGAATAAAGACTGTAAACGAATCATTAAGACTCGCGAAGCATTGTTCGATCGGGATGTCTTCATGTCGGACGAACCCTCCGTGAACGCCACAATTTCTTCGCCCAAAGGCGTATGGAATAACCAACAGGGAACGAGCGATTGCATTCCATTAATTTAATTTTTGCCTTGCTTGCGATCTTGAGCCTTGCCCTTGCCCTGTGGCAATGGATCGCCGCGCGAAGATTCCCGTTGCATGAGAAAAATGCCCGGGCGGACTTCGCCCCAGCGGTTTCAATCCTCAAGCCGCTCAAAGGCTGCGACGAAACCACCCGGGAGTCACTCGAAGCTTGGTTTAAACAAATTTACACTGGCGAGGTTGAGATCATTTTTGGCGTCGCGAGCGCGAACGATCCTGTCTGCGAAATTGTCCGCGGGCTCATCGCCGAAAATCCTGGTTGCGCCGCGCAAATCGTCTTCTGCAAGCAGTTGGGTGGCATGAACGCCAAGGTCGCGCAACTTGTCCAGCTTGAAAGGCTCGCGCAGCACGATTTGATCCTCATCTGCGACGCCGATGTGCGCGTGCCGCCGGATTTCCTTGGTAATTTTGTGGTGCCGCTCCGCGATGAGAAAACTGCGCTCGTGAATTGCTTTTACCGTCTGGCAAATCCCGTGACGACGGCAATGCAGTGGGAAGCGGTGGCCATCAATGCCGATTTCTGGAGCCAGGTGTTGCAGTCGCAGACTTTGAAACCGCTCGATTTCGCACTCGGCGCGGCGATTCTGGTCCGGCGGCGTTCGCTGGCTGAGATTGGCGGGTTTGCGTCGCTCGCCAATTGCTTGGCGGATGATTATCAGCTTGGCCAGCGCATTGCCAGGAACGGCCATCGCATCGCGCTTTGTCCGGTGGTCGTGGAGTGCTGGGACGCACGGCAGGGTTGGGCTGAGGTATGGAAACATCAACTCCGCTGGGCACGAACCATTCGCGTCTCTCAGCCCACGCCCTATTTTTTTAGCATCCTGTCGAACGCCACACTTTGGCCGTCGCTGTGGCTCGTTGTGTCGTTCCTGACCACTTCGAATTGTCACCTGCCGCTGGTCATCATTGCCTGCATCGTTATTCGGATCGGCCTTGCGCAAGATTTGCAGCGCCGCCTGACGCCGGAGCGCAACCTGGTCTCGCCCTGGTGGCTGGTGCCAGTAAAGGATTTATTGTGCGCGGCAATCTGGCTCGGCGCATTTGCGGGCGACACGGTGGAATGGCGCGGGCGCCGGATGAAATTGTTGCGCGACGGAACCTTGCTCGCGGACTCCATGACTCGATGACGTGGCCGCCGAATATTTCCCATCGCCAATCCATGGTTTCGGAGTGGAACAGACGATTTTCTGCACGTCCAATATTTCGACTTGGCAAAAAATGGCGTGTACTTACACAAGATGGCCAGCATCAGATAGATGCGAATTGCGAGCGCAAGTTGGCACGCATCTTGTTTAAACATGTTGAAAGTCGGGACGCGGTCGAAAACATGAACACTGATAAAGCCCAGGACGTCGACGTTAGCCATCCACATTTAGAATCGGGAATTCTAGAGTGGAACTGGCCAACCTTGGTGACTGCCCGAACCGCTTCGCCCGACAACGCAAAGCACAACTAGGAGGTTTGCTGCAAATGAAGCATTGCCCATTTAACTGGACGAGGGACTCGTGCTCGAGTTTTCCGTCGGACAAATATGATAAACAATTGTGGATTAAGTATTTGCATTTTGTTTTCATTACGTCCTTGTTGGTCACAGGATTGAACGCCCGGGGCACAGACGGGCCGGGGGCGGGCTCCAATTCTTCATCTGAACTCCTGCGGGGTATCAAAGCCCCCGCCTCACCGGAACGTCCGTGGCAGCCGCCGGATTTGGGGGAATTTGCGAATGTGCTCAAGGTTAAAGCCGAATCAGAAGCCGATCCGCAAAAAGACTACGAACTGGCCGAACTTATTGATCTGGCCGAGCGAGCCAACCCGGAAACTAGAATTGCCTGGGAGCATGCCAAACAGTCCGCTTCTGCGGTCGGACTCGCGCAGAGCGAGTATTTTCCGCTGCTCGCCCTGCGGGCTTCAGGCGATTATGCGCGCGAGCCGGTCCCCGTGCCGCAAACGGCCTCCACCTCGGGTTATCTGGATCTTGAAGCTCAAGAAGCCCAGTCGGTCGCAACGGTCGAATGGGTGCTGCTCGATTTTGGCCGGCGCAAGGCCGGCGTGAACGCCGCGAAAGAACAATTGCTTGCGGCCAACTTCGGCTTCAACGCGCGGCATCAGGCTATCGTTTTCAAGGTGCAGAGCGCCTTCTACGAATTGTCGAAGGTGCGCGGGCGCATTGATGTGGCGCAATCGTCTTTGGATTCGGCCTTGAAAGTTCAGCAGGCGGCGGAAGAGCGTTTCAAGAATGGTCTGGCCACCATGCCCGATGTGTCCCAGGCGCGGCAACAGGCGGTTCATGCCGCCTTTGAACTGGAAGATGTCCAGGCCAAGGAACGCGACGCCCAGGTGGTGCTCGCCGAAAGCATTGGCATTACGCCAACTGCTCCCCTGCACGTGGTTGATTTTTCACGCTTGGCCGTGCCCACCAACTTGGAGGACACCGTCGAGCAGTTGATTGATCGAACTCTGGAACAGCGACCCGACCTGCTGGCGCAAGTGGCCATCTTGCGCGAGAAGGAGGCGGACATTCGCCGCGCCCGCGCGGCTTACTACCCAAAACTTGCATTTGAAGGCGACGCGGGTGGGGCGGCTGATCGTTCCCAGATGAAATTTGCGGGCAACACGCTGCCGTGGTCGTCCACCCAACAACCGGTCTGGGGCGTGGGGCTTTCCTTGACCTGGGAATTGTTCGATGGCGGCGCGCGCAAGCGCAAACTGGAAATGGCCAGGGCCGAACGCGAGGCGGCGCAACATGAACTGATTGATTCCCGCGACAAGGCCATTTCGCAAGTGTGGCAATCCTACACGGACACCAAGATGGCGATCCGCCGGCTGGACGTGGCCGTGGCATTGGTTGACGCCTCCGAAAAATCCTATCAGCAAACCTTCGAGTCCTACCAAAATGGATTGAGCAGTCTGGTGGACGTATTAACGGCGCGACGCGAATTGAGCGAGGCGCGCTACATGCAGCTCGACACGCGGGCGACCCTCCTCGAATCCACTGCCGCGCTCGCGTTCGCTTCCGGCGACCTCGGCCCGCAACTGTTGCAAGGACAATCTGGAAACACGCATTGAACCATGAACTCAATCAAACTCAACGAACTCCGCAACGCATCCGGCTGGCCGGGAGGCAGGCGGCTATGCCGGGTGGCCGCCAGCCTGAGCCTGGTTTTGCTTACGGGCTGCCAGGGCGCGCCGTCCATCAACCTGTTGGGTTCGTTTTTCCCCGGGTGGATGCTGTGCGTGGCCTTGGGCGTGGTCGGGGCCTTCATTGTGCGCGAGGTGTGCATCCGAACAAACATAGAGCCGTATTTGCAGCCGCGCGTGCCTGTCTATTTTTGTCTCTGGGGGCTGATCACATTGCTCGTCTGGCTGCTCTTTTTTAGGAGTTAAATTATGTCCGAAGAGAATTCTATTCCCATTAATCCCGTTCCCGCCAAACCCAATTTGAAAGGCGTTGGTCGAAGCATCAGTCTGGCCATCATCATCGCCTTTGTGGTCGTCGCCATCATCGCGGCGTGGTCGCATGACAACCGCCCGCAAACGGACGATGCCACACTCCGGGCGAATTTCATCGGCGTGGCTCCTCATGCCAGCGGCCACATCGTTGAGCTGCGTGTAAAGGACAATCAATATGTCAAGGAGGGCGACCTGTTGTTTTTGATTGACCCGCGCCCATACGAACACGCGGTCGCCAGCGCCAAAGCCGGCTTGAGCCTCACGCGCAAGGAAGTGTCAGCGTTGCAGAAGGCCCTGCAAGTGGCGGATGCCTCGATCACGCGTTACGAGGCGCAGGAACTGGCGGCCGAGGCCACGGTGGAACGCGCCCAGGCGGAACTCAAGGAGGCGGACGACCACGTCAAACGCCTGGAACCGTTGCTGACCAAAGAATTTGCCACCGCCGATCAACTGGAAGCAGCGCGTACCCGCCGTCTCGTGGCGGACACCGGGGTTCGAGAGGCGCAGAAACTTTTGGCGGCGGCCGTCGCGGCCGTGGAACAGGCAAAAGTCGAACGTCTCCGCGCCGACGATGCCATTGGCCAGGATGGCGACGTGAACGCGCGTATCGCCGCCGCCGAAGCGCAACTCCACGAAGCCGAATTGAACCTCGAATACTGTCGGGTCACAGCCCCATTCAGCGGCAAGGTCGTGAATTTCAACATCTCCCAAGGGGCATTTGCGCGGGCTGGGGTGGATTTATTCACTTTGGTGGATACGCGCACATGGTTTGTCGTTGCCAATTTCCGTGAAACGCAGCTTAAGCATATCGAGGAAGGATCACCGGCGGAAATTTATCTGCAATTCAAAGGCGGGAGGAGATTCAAGGGCAAAGTCGTCGGCCTGGCGTGGGCCGTCGTTCCCGAAGACGGCAGCAGCGCGATGGGTTTGCCCAATGTGCCCCGCAACCTGGACTGGGTGCGTCTGGCGCAACGCTTTCCGGTGCGGGTTCAGGTGGAAGACCCTGACGACAGCTTCCGCGTGGGCGCCTCGGCCGTCGTGACGATCACCGGCAAGGCTCCGCAAACAAGCCGGGCGGCCAACCCATAAACTTTGAAAGTTTGTGACCGCGACGCCGGCCATTTCACGATGGATGACCATCCCAATCGGGGAGTTCCTGCGCCGCGAATTGGCGCCGACGCCCGGCCGCTGGCAGGCCACGCTGCGCATCACGCTGGCCTGTCTGGCCTGCACCATTCCAATCATGGCCTTTCATTTGAAACAGCCGGCCATGGTGATGATTGGCATGTTCATGCTCACCCGGGAGGACATCTCGACCACATTGATGGGGACGATTCTGGCAATCGTTGCCGCCATTGCCACTTGCGGATTACTGCTCCTTTACTTCATGGTTGTGCTCGACCTGACGTGGCTCCGCGTGCTGAGTGTTCCGGTCGTCATCGGGTTGGGCTTGCTGATGATCCGGGTCGTGAATCCCCCCATTCTCGGATTAGGTGTCGCTGTGGTGACCGGCTTTGGCATTACAATTCCCGACACCGTTTCCAATATCGAAGCCCTGAATCGCATGCCGTTCCAATATTGTTGGGCGTGGATACTGGGGCTGAGTGTCAACTTCGCGGTGCAATTTCTCCTGAATCCGGAAACCTCGCAATCGGTGCTCCGGCGCGGATTGGACTCCCGTATCGACGCGGTCGAGAAGTTGTTGCGGCGGCTGGCCGCCGGCCAACCGGCCGCTGCGCAGCCCTCCTCACTGGTTCCCCTGGCGCTCGCCGGGGTGGCGGAACCCCTCCGTCTGCTCAAGGTGGTCGGCGCCGTCGAGCCGTGGCTTAAGCAACACCACGCCGAGGTGCGCGCGCAGTTCATCGTCGCTGACCGATTGGTGACGGCCGCGGCCGCGCTCGAGGCGCGGGGCGTTCCGTCCGCCAATGCGGCGGTGCAACAGCGGCTGGGAAACCTGGCGGACGCCTGTGCCCGCTGGCGCACCGCGATTAAAAACCACCAGCCGCCGGAAATATTCAGCCCGCTGGCGGCCGGGGCGGCAGCCGTTTCGGACCAGGGCGCCTTGCCTTCGCTGGCGGAAATGGAACGCGCCGCCGAGCTGATGCCGTTCACGTTTCCGGGCCGGGAATTGCCAGCCGAGTTGAAGCCGGCGCCCAGTCAGGCCAAAAGCAGCTTCCTGGCTCCCGATGCCTTCACCAATCCGGAACACCTGCACTTTGCCATCAAAGGAGCGCTGGCTGGTTTTATTTGTTATCTCGTTTATACGATGTCAGCTTATCCGGCCATTTACACCTGCGTCATTACTTGTATCCTTTGTTCGCTCTCAACTGTGGGCGCAAGTGTGCAGAAAGGCATCCTGCGTTTCGCCGGTTCAGCCGTGGGCGGCGCTTTGGGATTCATCTCGCTCATGTATATTTTTCCGAACCTCGACTCGCTGGGCGGCTATTGGTTTCCGTTTGGCGCGGCCATGGCGCTGGCGGCCTACGTTAACTTCGGCAGTCCGCGGATTTCCTACTGCGGCATCCAGATTTGCCTGGCCTTTTGCAAATGTGCCATGCAAACCTACGGCACTTACACCGAACTGCGTGTGGCGCGCGACCGCCTCATTGGGATCGCATTGGGATTGTTGGTGTTTGGCATGATTAACACCCGGCTCTGGCCGGTCACGGCGCTGGGCACCATGCGGTCGAAACTGGCGTCCGTCCTGCGCACGCTCGCACAACTCACCAACCTGCCGGACGAAAAAGATGAGGCGCCGCATTTGACCGAGGCCTATGTCCTGCGACTGCAGGTGTATCAGGATTTCGGCGCGGTGCGCGAACTGATTGAAAGCTCGAAGTTCGAGTCGGGCGCGGAGCGGCGGCAGCGGCTGGAAGCCATTCGCGATGCGGCGCAGGCGCTGTTCCTGCAGCAACTCGCCATCATCCAGCACCGCTCCGACCTCCGGCCATCCGCCGTCTCCGAACCGCTGTACGCGGCGTCGGCCAAATTCCGGGCCGCCTTGGCCGGCGTGCTCCTGAATGTTTCCGACCGTGTGGAAGGCAAGGCTGAACGCCCCATGCCCGACCTGCCGTCCGCTCTGACGGAGCTTGAGGAAACCGTCGCCGCCCAAATCACAACTGTGACCAACGCCAACGTCGCCGCCCAAATCCGCGCCCGCCTCGCACTCTATCAGGACGCCGTCCCGTTGGCGATGAAGCTGGTCCGCTTGCAAGCCGGATGAGAGCGGCCACACCAGATGCGCCCGGCATAATTTTCGCAAGCCAAATCATGCGTGCTCCGCGACGAAGTCATGGGGCGATTCCATAGTGCGTCTGCGACCGCGACACCCACCATTCCAAGTCCGATGATTTCCCGGTTCGCCAAGTTTCTACGCCACGAATTCGCCCCGGCACCCGGTCGCTGGCAGGCCACGCTGCGCATTACGCTGGCCTGTATCGCCTGCACTGTTCCGGTGATGGTCTTTCACCTGCAACAGCCGGTCATGATGATGATTGGCATGTTTCTGATTGCGCGAGAGGATCTCTCGTCCACGGTGCTGGGCACAGTTTTGTCCATTTTTGCCGTAACCGTCGCTTGCGGCCTGCTTTTGCTCTTCTATATGTGCGCGCTTGACCTGACGTGGCTGCGCGTGCTGTGTGTTCCAGTGTTCATCGCGTTTGGCTTGCTGCTGACACGGGTCGTGACGCTCGGTCCAATCGGACTAAGCATCGGCGTCGTACTCGGCTTTGGCATGACGATTCCCGATACGGTTTCCGCCAACGAAACGCTCAATCGGTTTCCGTTTTACATTTGGTGGTCGTGGACACTTGGACTCAGCGTCAATCTGGCGGTGCAATTTCTATTGAACCCGGAAAACTCCCAGTCGGTGCTCCTGCGCGGACTGACCACGCGGCTCGATGCGGTTGAAAAACTACTGCGGCGGCTGGCCGCCGGCGAAGCGGCCGATTCGCAGCACTCATCCTTGGCTCCGTTAGCGCTGGCGGGCGTGGTGGAACAAATCCGCCTGTTGAAGCTGGCCAGGGGGATCGAACCCTGGCTCAAAAAGTATGACGATGAACTGCGCGCCCAATTCATCGTCGTTGACCGACTGGTGACGGCGGCAGCCGTGCTCGAAGTGCAGGGGATTCCGTCTGTTAATGCAGCGGTGCAACAGCGGTTGCGAAACCTAGCCGACGCCTGCGCCCGCTGGCGCACCGCCATAAAAATTCACCAGCCGCCAGAAGTTTTCGACACGTCGTCCGCCAGCGCGGCGACCGTTTCGGATCGGTACGCCCTGCCTTCGCTGGCGGAGATGGAGCGTGCCGCCGAGCTGATGCCGTTCACCTTTCCGGGCTGGGATTTGCCGGAAGAACTGAAGTCGGCCCCCAACCAGGATCAAGGCGGTATCCTCACACCAGACGCCTTCACCAATCGAGAATATCTGCGCTTTGCCATCAAAGGAGCTCTCGCGGCCTTCATTTGCTACCTCATTTTTACCCTGGCGGCTTATCCGGGAATTTACACGGCGGTCATCAGCTGCATCGTTTGTTCGCTCTCAACGGTGGGAGCGAGTTTGCAAAAAGGCATCCTGCGTTTTGCTGGCGCTGCCGTTGGCGGCATTCTGGGATACATATCTCTGATGTATATCTTCCCGCACCTTGACTCGCTCGCCGGCTTCTGGATTCCGTTCGGCGCAGTCACGGCCCTGGCCGCTTACGTCAACTTTGGGAGCCCACGCATTTCTTATTGTGGTTTTCAGATCGGCCTGGCTTTTTACAAATGCGTCCTGCAAACCTACGGAACTTACACTGAACTGCGCGTGGTACGCGACCGGTTGGTTGGGATCGCGCTGGGACTGGCAGTATTTGGAATCATCAACAGCCAACTCTGGCCGGTGACGGCGCTGGCAACCACTCGCGCGAAACTGGTGTCCGTCCTGCGCACGCTCGCAAAACTTGCTGGGTTGCCCGATGCGGATGAAGACCACGCGCCACAATTGACCGAGGCCTATGGTTTGCGCTTGCAGGCGTATCAGGACTTTGGAGCAGTCCGGCAGTTGCACGAAAGCTCGAAGTTTGAGTCAGACGGGGTTCGCCGTGAGCGTCTGATGGTCATCGACAACACGGTGCAGATGCTTTTTCTGCATCTGCTCGCAATCATTCAACATCGGCCTGATTTGCGACCGTCGGCCGTGCCGGAGCCGTTGCGCGCGATGTCGGTGCGATTCAGAGCAACACTGGCTGGTGTGCTCCAAAATCTTGCCGCACGCGTGGATGGCAAGCCCAACCGCCCCATGCCCGACCTTCCGTTCGCGCTGGCGGAGCTTGAAAAAAACGTCGCCACACAAATCAAAACTGTGACCGATGCCAACGTCGCCGCCCAAATTCGCGCCCGCCTCGCGCTCTACCAAGAAACACTTCCCATTACGCTGAAGCTGGTCCGTTTGCAAGCAGGATAAAATGGCCATGATCAACGGCCCTTATGGAGCAAGCCAGTTCAGACTGTCCCGCCTGTGTATTTTGCACGAGCCCTGCCATGAAAACCGGGTGAATGCTAATTCGATGAGATGCCAAAAACAGAGCTGCGGTTTCCTCCAACCAAGTTCGAATCTTCGCACGTTCAAACTTTCGTGCACGTAAAAAACCAAAGAGAAATGCTTATGTGGCGTGAAATAAATAGGTTAAGACAATTCCATTCGCTTGGCATGAGAACTGTTTCAGGAGTAATGAGCATGAAAAAATCACGAAAATGAGCTCGATTCCCGAAATCAGTGGACTGGACTTCCAGTCTAAAGTGCTACAGTCAACGGAGCCAGTTCTAGTGGCGTTTTTAGCTCCATGGAGCCAACCTTGCCAGACAGCCAGGCTGGTGTTGGACGAAGTTGCCTCCGGTTGTACAGGCACGCTGAATGTGTTCACAGTCAATGCGGATGATAATCCCGATCTCGGGGTCTGGTACGATATTCATTCCGTCCCTACTTTGCTTTATTTCGTCGGTGGAAGTCTCCAGGCCAAAGTAATCGGGACTGCCAGCAAGGAAGCAATTCTTGCCAAACTACAGTCAGTCGATCACAGCGGCCGCGCCACCCCCCCAACCCGGTGAAAAGGAAGGAAATGATCCCCATAATCCGTAACCTCAATTCAACCGGGACTTCTCGCTTTTGCTCGACACGGCCAAGCCATCATCACGGCAAACTTCTCCAGCACGATACGAAGTATGAAAGTTGAAACCAAAGCGTTGACGTGCGCGGTTCGCCGTCCGGACGAGAAATCGTCTGGACAACATACCGGCGGTGCCGCACCCGACGCGTCTAACTTGCTCATTCGGGAGATTCTTGCGCCGTTGGATTTTTCCGAGCATTCCTATGCCGCGTTGAAATATGCGATCCAATTGGCGGAGCAGGTTGGGGCCAGAATCACCTTGTTGCATGTCGTTAAACCGGCGTTAGGGATGCCTGAAGGGGGCGTTTGGTGCCTGGACGTTGAATCGGTGAGCCAAATTGTCCTGGCCGCCGAACAGGCCGTTGCTCGAATCTGTAAGCGGGAGAAACTGAGGCCGCCGGCTTCGGGACCAACTATTGTGCGGATCGGCGTACCTTCCGAAGTCATCAAGGAAACCGCCGCAGATCAGAGAAGTGATTTAATTGTACTCGCCACGCACGGTCGAACCGGCCTCGCCCATGCCCTTCTTGGCAGCGATGCGGAAAGTGTAATTCGCCAAGCACCCTGTCCGGTGCTGGTCGTTCGCGTTTCTGCCGTTGAAGATCAAACCAGATAAGAACATGAATCAGCAAAATCCACTCTTCGAGATCTCAACTTCACACAGCGGCGATGACCTGACGGTCGTGGTTAAGATAAAAATTCGCCCCACAGAAAGGCAAATCCAACAACGCACCCTTGAACTGCATCAGGCGCGAGGCGGCAAGGGACACCCCCTCCTTGACTGGCTTCAGGCAGATCGTGAACTCACAGCCATGTTGAACGGCCTGCAGGAAAACAAACCTGCTGAGCGGGAAAATATTAGCGTCTTCAAGCCCGCGCTTTGAATCGTCCAACACTCCGGCGCTAAAGCCAAACATAATAGGGAAACCCGCGTGACATCTACAAATATGCAAATTTTTAAAGACACCCTTTCCCGGTCCACTGCAGCTTTTGCGTTGTTTGCCGCCACCTGCGCCAATCAAGATGAATGGGCGCACAAGGCCATCTTGAACGTGGCCGCGTCGGGCAAGTTTTCGAGCGACCGGACCATCGCCGAATATGCAAAAGCAATTTGGGGTGTCAAACGTTGTCCGGTCAGATAAACGGAGGACAGCATGAGATGTTTTGTCACCGGCGCATCCGGATTCATCGGCTCTCATATTGTGCGGGAATGGTTGGCTCGAGGGCATCAGGTTAAGGGACTTGTCCGCCCCGGCGCGGACGTGCGCGGTTTGGTGGGCCTGGAATTTGAACGCGTAACCGGCGACATCCTGGATCCCCAGTTGATGAAACGCGAACTCATCGGCTGCGACTGGTGTTTCCACGTGGCGGCCAGTTACCGGTTGTGGATGCGACATTATGCTCCCAATTGGACCTTGCAGGAAACGTTCGCCGCGCTGGAAAAAATCACGGGGGTGCCGGCTCCGCGTCACCAGGTGCCTTATTGGCTGGCGTTAATGTGGGCGGGAATCAGCGAAGCCTTTGCCCGCTTCACCGGCAAGGCGCCGCAAGCCATGCTGGCAGGCGTGCGCATGGCCAGGCATAAAATGTGGTTTGATCCCAACAAAGCAGTCCGGGAACTTGGCTTGCCCCAAACCCCGCCGGAGCAGGCCTTCGCCGATGCCGTGGCTTGGTTCCGTGCCAACGGCTATGTGCGGCCATAAAATAACGGAAACCCAATCGGAAAATCAGTTAAACGATTTGAATAACTTTAATATGAAGCAGACCCTTTACCTTTCCCCGCCCAGTTTTGATGGTTTTGACGGTGGTGCCGGTGCCCGTTACCAGGCGCGGCGGGAAGTGACCAGCTATTGGTATCCCACCTGGCTGGCACAGCCGGCGGCCATGACGCCCCATTCCCGGTTGCTCGACTGCCCCCCGCACAACATCCACCTTGCCCAGTGCCTGGCCATCGCCAAAGATTTTGATCTCGTCATCCTCAATACTTCCACGCCGTCATTGAAGAACGACTGCAAGGTGGCGGAAGCCATCAAGGCGCAGAAGCCGGATACCCAGATCGGTTTTGTCGGCGCCCACACCATGGTGCTGCCCACGGAGACGCTCAAGGCATCGCCCGCCATTGACTGGGTGGGTCGCAAAGAATTTGATTTCACCTGCAAGGAGGTGGCCGAGGGCCGCGAGTATTCGAGTATCGCCGGCCTGTCCTACAAGAACCGGGAGGGTAAAATCATCCACAATCCCGAACGCGAAATCGTCCAAGACATGGATGCGCTGCCGTGGGTGGCGGATGTTTACAAGCGAGACCTCCAGATTGATAAATATTTCATCGGCTATTTGCAGCACCCGTATATTTCCATGTACACGGGTCGCGGTTGTCCCGCGCAATGCAGTTTCTGCCTCTGGCCACAAACCATTGGCGGTCACAAGTACCGCGTGCGTTCGCCGCAAAATGTCGTCGACGAAATGGCTCACATGAAGCGCCTGTTTCCGCAGGTGCGGGAGTTCTTCTTTGACGACGACACTTTTACCGCCAATCTGCCGCGTGCCCGCGAGATTGCAAAGGCATTGGGTAAATTGGGCGTGACCTGGAGTTGCAACAGCCGCGCCAACCTTGATTACGGCACCATCAAACTGTTCAAGGATAACGGTCTGCGCCTCTTTCTGGTGGGTTATGAGAGCGGCAACGATGAGATTCTCAAGCGCATCAAGAAGGGGGTGACCACCGACGAAATGCGGGCTTTTACCAAGGCCTGCCACCGAGCCGGCGTGGTGATTCACGGCACCTTTATTCTGGGGCTTCCGGTGGAAACCAAGCAGACCATCGAGCAGACCATCAACTTCGCCAAGGCACTGGACGTCTTTTCCTTGCAGGTTTCCTTGGCGGCACCGTACCCCGGCACCGAGCTGTATGAGCAGGCCAAACTCAATGGCTGGTTCGTTAAAAAAGACAAGACCGACTTGGTGGAAGCCAGTGGCCTGCAACAAAGCACCTTGGAATATCCGGATGCCACCAAGGAAGAAATTTTTGAAGCGGTGGACCGGTTTTACCGTTCTTACTATTTCCGGCCAGGCCCGGCTTGGCGCATCTTCAAAACCATGCTGGAAGACAAGCAGGTCTTTATGCGTCGCTGCCGCGAAGCCATGGAATTCTTCACAAGTCTGTCCCAACGCAAGCAGGATCTGAACAAGGCCCGATCCTCTGGCAATTGAAAGAGGTGAAAGGTGTTTAAATTCTTGGCAGTCAGGCTTGTCCTCGTTTCCCGGCCTCACATGTTTTTTACAGGTCCTCGGTTTCCGAGGCTTGCCCCACCTCGAACCTCTTGCGGGCCATGTCCCCGTCGCGCAAGACTAGTTTCCCTCCGTGAGCAGTCCAGGCGGGCCGGCAAACCGATAAAAAGCTCAACGAGATTTGTTCGGTGTCGAATTCCGAACCCAAGGCCTCAGGAGATATCCGATGCCGCATCTGAAACATCCCTCGTTGATTGCTGAACCAACCCAGCAGATTCTTCCAATGGCGTTGGCAACGAGGCAATTCATCGCCCGCGATAAAGGTCATTCCCGTGGCCAACGGCTCGTTATTTGGACCGTCCATGAGGCGGATCAAGTTTCGAAGAAAATGGGTGGCAATTCCCCGGCCAGAACCTGTCACCCAATTTGCGATCCCAGTTGCTATCTTTTTTGTTCTCATGGCAGCTTCTGTCAATCCGATGCATTACAGATTTCATGCCAGCCAGCGAAAAGTACGCATTTAGCTATTCATCAACGAATTGCAAAACTTCTTACGGTCTGTTCAGAACGTCGAAATCTCGACTGTCACGAGAATTCGTGAAGTGACTTAAGGCGTCGGCCGGGTATTTTTTGACAAAATCATGGCTCGCAGGAATGAATCTGCCGCCGGATTACCATCCTGAATTCGGTTCCATCATCGATGCGCTGGTGGAGGTCGCGCATATCGGTTCGGTAGATGCGCTCTTGCGGCGCATGATGGCCGGCCTAGAGGAACGGCCTCACGTGGCGGCCGCCCGGCTTTGGCTGATCGACCAATGCGACCAACACAAGCTGTGCGTCCTGCAGCCGGAATGTGCCAAGCGGGATACAGGAACATCTTTTCCGTGACCGTGGCTCCGCTACGCGAACGCAAGGACGATATTCCCCTGCTGGCGTCGTACTTCCTGGAGCAATCCGCCAAACGCCTGAAGCTGCGTTTGCCGCGATTGAAGCGGGCTCACAGTGTCCACCTGCAAAGTTGTGCTTGGCCGGGCAATGTGCGCGAACTTCAAAGCGTCATTGAGCGCGCCACCATCTTGGCCACTCGAATAAAAAAGTACCGGATCAGGAAACCGCACGCGTCAGGCAGCTTCTAGTTGAAGCGTTTGACTTGGCCACAACGCGGATTCCAACAACTTAACGTTGGTTGACGATTTTTCGTGAAGCACGATATTTTGCGATGTCCACTGGGGCCGCTGATTTTTTCTATCTCATTATTGTAACGCTTGTTACGGCATTTGCTCCGGTGTGGCACACTCCATGCTTAGTTACTTTCACACATACCGACAGTTGGCCGAACGAGTAATGACAACAATGAAAACAGCACCACCATTAATCCCCCCTCGGGAGGATGCGTTTTTTCGCAAATTAGAGTCCGGCGCCGACGGAAGGGACAACGGCAAGATCACCAATTTGGTTAGGGTTCTCGCCCAATCGCCGGTCACGCTGAAGGCTTGTCTGGATTTCAATAAAACCCTCGAGCACGGATTGCTCACGCCCAAAAAACGAGAGCAGATCGCCCTGTTGATGGCCGAAGTCAACCGCTGCCGTTACAGCCTCTCCATGCATTGTGATCGCAGTCGAGAGATGGGCCTGACCGACGAAGAAATCGAATCAGCCCGCAAGGCACGGGCCGCCGACCCGTCAACCGCCGTCCTGCTTCGTTTCGTGTTGCACTTTGTTCTGGAGCGGGGCGCGGTTGGCGCCCAAGCATTTGAATCATTAAGAACCGCCGGCTTTTCCGACGCACACATTGTGGAGATTATCGCCAACATGGCGCAGAACATCTTCGAAAATTATTTCAACATTGGAATCGCGACGCCGATTGATTTTCCGCTGGTCACACCGGGTGTGATCGCCTCGTCGCCAGTGGCTTCAGGCGGTTCAACCAGTCCGGCCCCACGCCATAGACAGCAACGGCGCAGTCGTTCCATTTCCGGGCGCTTTTGATGAAACACTGCATGCAAAATGGAGTCATACCATGGCACATTTCATAAATCCTATTAATGAGGGACAATGCCTGGCCCTCACCTATACCGGGGAATTGGCACCGCTTGAAGTCGTCGCCGCCCGTTACGCGATCACTGAAATGTTGGAGACCAAACACTGGAATCGCTTGATGATGGATGTGACGTCGCTGTCAGCCACCCAAACCGCGTTGGTGTTGTTTGATCTGGCTGGCGGCGCGTTCGCGGGGGTTCCGCATAACACGCGCATCGCCATCGTCGTTCAACCGGAAGAGGTGCGGCGCGCCCGCATCCTTGAGACCCCACCCCAAGAAAAGGGGGTGGCGATTGCCATTTTCAAAGATGCTTCAAATGCCACTCGTTGGCTCCAGACAAACACCTCCAAGGTTTGAAATGAAAGCAACGTTCCAAATCGCGGTCAGCCATTGGCACGTTGGGCAATTCAGAGAGCGGCTCGGTCAAGAGCCATCCATCCCTTTTGGGAGCGCACGGATCCCCGGACGCTTAACATTCGCGCACTTCCGCGCCGTGGGGCCGGTTTTCCCCGCCGCCGGTTGTGTTGCTCGCCCCAACCGTGTCCACCGTGCGCTTCCTGTTTGTTTTCCGCCCCGCGAGGGCGGATAGAAAAAGACACCACCATGAAAACTCGAACACGAAAAGGCAATGCCGTGCCGGCAGACACCCAAGAACACTCCACTCCCCACCTGGTCACGCGCCAACAAATCGAGCGGCGGGCTCACGAAATATGGATCGCTCGCGGAGGCTCACCCGGCCGGGAATTGGATGACTGGCTCCAAGCTGAACAGGAACTCAAAACCGCCGTTAATCCCACCGCCACGATCTGACCAGACAAACGTTCATCCGACGATGAGGTGACCATCGGGACTCAACCTGCGTTTGCCGGTCGCCGACTCCCGCGCCCTTGGGAAAAGTGCGGACATGGTACCTGAAAGAATGACCAGTTTGCTTACAACAATGCTGACCGCCGGCATCCTCATCTTCGCCTGGTTGTGGCACGATCAACCCGCCGTGCAGTCCAAATCGGAATCCCAGCCGCGCTCACACGAACCCCTTGGGCATTCTCCTCCGCCCCGCCCCGTCGCCTATGAGGCCCCCTAGATCACGCAAAACTCGTCGCTACGTGGACAGGGTGTGCGTTGGTTGGCGCCGAAGCATGATCAGCATCACAATATCCATCATCTGGGTGGCGCTGGTCTTCCGGATCGGGCAGCAACTGTCCGCCCAGGATTATGGAATGCCGTCGGAAACACAAATTGCCGCCGCCAGCGCAACGATTCTGGATCAGGTGCATTTTCCCTCCCGCCCGCCCGAAGAATTATTGTCCCGTCAGTTTTTCGATAATTATCTCGAAGCGCTCGACGGTTCGCATCTGCTATTCCTTCAGTCCGACATTGACGAATTCGCTTGGTTCCGGCCTACGATGGCTCGTGAGGTTCGGTCGAAGGGCTACACCTGGCCCGCCCAGTTGATCTATCGGGTTGGCATGTTGAGGCTCGTTGAGAAATTCCATTTTCAAACCAACTATTTGCAAACCACACAATTCGATTTCGCGGGGCCGGAATTATGGCAAACCCAACGCCACCGGACGCCGTATCCGTCCGATTTACGAGCCTCCAGCGCGCTCTGGCAACAGGAGACACGAGCGGATTACCTGCAACAGAAGCTGATCGGATTGCCGCCTCCGCAAATCGTTACGCTGTTAACAGCGCGTTACCGATATAAGTTGGAGGGTATGCGGCAGCTTGGTTCGGAAGAATTGTTGTCCCTCTACCTTGACGCCTTGGCCCGGGCGTACGATCCAGATTCATCCTATTTGACCACCAAGAAAGCTGACGAGTTTAGGAACACCTTGGCCTTGACTGTGGCCGGCATCGGTGGTTCGCTGGTTTCAAAAGGCGGCTATTGGGCCATTGGCGATCTCCAGCCAGGCGGTCCGGCCGCATGCAGCGGGTTACTTCATCCCGGCGACCGCATTCTAGCTGTTGCCGAAGGCAACGGTGAGGCGGAGGATGTGAACGAGATGCCATCCTGGCGTTTGGTCGACCTCATCCGGGGCCCCAAGGGCACGACCGTGAAGCTAACGGTTCTCCCCGCCGGCCAGGACATCCGGGCCGTTAGCACGGTGTCGCTGGTGCGTGACAACTTGGAGTGGTCCGCAGGTCAGCCCAGTGCTGTCATAGCCGAACTGTCACGGACCAGCCGTGAAAGGGACACAATAGGAATCGTCCGCCTGCCCCTGTTTTACCAGCAAAGCGGTCCCAATGCCGTCACTGGCACATCAGCCGACGTAGCGCGGCTGATTGAGGTGCTAAAAACTGAGAACATCAAAGGGTTGATATTGGATCTGAGGGGGAATCCCGGCGGATCGGTGGCTGAAGCCATTAGCGTGATTGGATTGTTTATCCCGTCCAGCACCGTCTTAGAGACCTGTGCTGGAACCGGTCTGGTGGAAATTCAGCGATCGCCGAGCATCCGTGCCTTATACGACGGGCCGCTGGTGGTGCTAACCAGCCGCGCCAGCGCTTCATCGGCGGAAATCGTGGCGGGCGCGCTGCAAGATTACGGGAAAGCGTTGATTGTCGGCGATTCCTCCACCTATGGCAAAGGAACCGTTCAAACTCTCGTGCCAGTGAGCCAATTGCTCCACGGCCCCGGCGGCGGCACAGTAAAAGTGACCATCGCCAAGCTCTATCGACCGGGCGGTGCGGCCACCCAGCTGCGAGGTGTCGTTCCGGACATTATCCTGCCTTCAGAAACGGATCGACCGGATATTGGAGAAGCGCAATCACCCAACGCCCTGCCTTGGGATAGTGTGTCTCCTGAGATTTCCTCCCATGTCGATTGCCTCCACAAAATACTCCCGGAATTGCGCCGCTTGTCGCAGGCTCGCGTAAATCGCAACGCAGGATTCCGGCTGGTGCATGAAATCGTGGGCGCGGAAATGGCGCAGACCAACGGCGTTTCTTTGAACGAATCCCGTCGCTGGGATGAACGCGCCAAGGCGGACCACCTGATTGAAGAGGAAAAACGGGTATGGCAGGATTGCCTCGCTCGTTCGCCGCGCACCTGGAACGTCACTCTCACCAATGTGGTCGGCGCTGCGGAGCCACCGGCCAAAGAAATCCAGATGGGGGGCAACATCGAGGACAACGATTTCGTGCTGTTGGAAACCGAAAGAATCCTGGCGGATTACCTTTGTCTTCTCCCGGCGGCCTCAAAACCAGCTACTGATCACGCCCCTCACCAGCCCCCCTTGGCTTTGGTGCCAAACGGCCGCCACGCCAATCTTCGATAAATGCTCTTGCTCATTATGAACGTAACGACAGCTTGGAAAACCCGCGGACAGGCAAATCGATGTCAAGGCGATGAAACATACCTGCTCCACGAACGGCATCAAGCGAATCCCGGCCGATCGGCCGAGCTCGCCTGTTCCGTCAGGCCGTTAATGATTCGGACGGAATCGGGACCGCGACCTGAAGTTCAGGCCCCTCCACAAGCAAGTCTGAGACAACCAAATGTCTGTCCCCAAATTCCCGCGCTGGCGGTTGGCGAAAGCGATCCTTCCGAGGCCCGTTACGACACCTGCATGACCCTTTATCTGCGGGACATTGGCCGAATCAAACTCCTCACACCACAGGAAGAAGTCGAACTGGCCGCCCGCGTCAAAGCCGGCGACGCGGAAGCCCGCGACCAGATGATAAAAGCCAACCTGCGATTGGTGGTCACGATTGCCCGGCACTATCAAGGCCTCGGCGTTCCTTTGCTGGACCTCATCAGCGAGGGAAACATCGGTCTCGTGCGGGCCGTTGAACGGTTCGATCCCCGCAAAGGGGCCAAGCTCTCCACTTATGGCGCCCCATGGATCAAGCAGGCGATCATCCAAGCCCTGGCGTCGCAATCCCGGGTTACCCGCCTGCCCATGCATATGGTGGACAAGCTCGCCAAACTGCGTCGCGTCGCCGCGCAACTGGAGGCCGATTTGAACCGGGAACCCACGGACGAGGAATTGGCCGCTGAACTCGCCACCACTGCGACCCGGGTTGCGCAATGGCGTAGCACGGCCATGCGGCCCGTCCCACTCGATGCCTCTGTAGATGATTCGGACTCCCGCACCTACGCCGAAACCATTCCGGACGAAAAGGTGGAGTTGCCCGACAAGAAATTTGCGGACAAGACATTTTGGACAATGACGCAAAACCTGATGGAAACGCTGACCTGGCAGGAACGGTCAGTTTTGCAGTGGCGTTACGGCCTGGACGGGCACGAACCCAAGAATCTCGAAAAAACCGGGATTGAGCTGAAGCTCACGGACGAACGCGTTCGGCAGATCCAGAACCTCGCGCTGCTTAAGCTCCGTCGCCGGATTAAAAAACTGGATCAACCCTCTTTGAAATGATGTGGACGCCAAAACAAACACGCCAGATAACGCCGAGCTAGCCCATGTTTTACCCGACCAATCCAGCAGGGATAGGAAACTGTGTGCCGCTTTGCGACGGGCGAAGGCAAACTGACATTGGGTTAATGACTCTGTGCACGATAATTGCCACGTGGCAGAGTTGGGACGGTTGCCGGTAGGCTATTGCGTCCGGGCGGGCTTGGGCATGGCGGTTCCGGGCGGGTTCCTGTGGGAAGTGTTAGCGCAAGGTGACGCAATGCTAGCCTATCGGACAGCCTATCGGATGGCGCAAAGCGGCAAGGTGGCTAGTCATTCCACTATTCAAACCACCGACGCAGCCAGTGCGGTAACCCTCAAAGCAACCGCAACCAAAGAATCAACCCGCTACCACGAATAAGACTATAATGGAGCCACTATTAGCGGAGCCACCAACGACCTGGCGGAAGCTGAGCATTGAAAGGCTATTGTCTGCGCTGGGTAAATCCGCGCGGCGACTGGCCCATTATCCTTTTGAAAACGCGTGAGAAATGATAGGGATCACTAAAACCGGCGTTTAGGGCAATTTCCTTTACTTGCAAACGGCCGGTTATTAGCCATTCGGCGGCGTGGTTGATTTTTTTTCGAATCAGGTAGCTATACGGGGAGGGGTACCCATGGGACTGGAACAGACGACAAATGTAGCATTTATTCATGCCCGCTGCGTGTGCGATTTCGTCCAGGTCTCGAAATTCCAAATGGCGAGTGTCAATCATATCTCGACAAGTCTCAAAGGTCTGGGTCGGGCCGCCATCCATCTCGGCGCTGGGTATCTGGGCACCCGCCGTTTTCAAAATTAGGATGCGCAGCAGGCTGACGCAGATTTGTGACGTATTTCGCAGACCACGGCCACCTTCTGACAGCAGCATTTCGAGAAGTGCCCGGCAGTCTTCCAAGTCGGGAAGCTGCCTTGCGGTCCCGGGCGCGACAGAGCCGGATCTCAACAACTGAGCCGCTTCCCGGCCAAAGAAATCCACGAAGTATTTGCGCAAGGGATTCTTGGGGTCGCTGATGATGTGATGCCTCGTGGTGGGGCCATAAATGAAAAGGACGCCGGCCCGGAGAGAGAAAGTTTTTTGATCCAGGTGAACCGTGCCGCTACCGCGTTCGACATACTCAAGACCGTAACAGGGGAAGGTCGAACGCTGGACAGAGTAATCAGGGCGGCAGTTTTCATGCCCGGCGCACGCAACATGCAGCCGTGGCCGAGACTGCTCTATGCGCTTTTCCAGGTGGCAGTAGCGCGACTGGCTAACTTGGAGGGAAACGGGTGGAATGGCTTTTGCGCGCATGAGCAAATGTCAAGGATATCCATCTTTTTGTCAACCATAGTCATTTTCACAAGAAAAAGCGCTGTTAATATGAAAACATGACTCCCGGTAATAATCTACTGCGCAAAAAATCAAGTTGCGCGTTCACTTTGATTGAACTGCTGGTCGTCATTGCCATCATTGCCATCTTGGCGGCGTTGCTATTGCCCGCCTTGGCCAAGGCCAAGGACAAGGCCAAAGCTATTACGTGCATCAACAATTTGAAACAAATGGGAATTGCCCTGCCGCTGTATCGATCTGACAACAACGACTACTATCCGTGCGGAATTGATCCTGCCATCGGTTCCGCATGGATTTGGCCGCCGCTGTTGCGGCAATATACCGGCAACAAAAACACGGCGGTTTTTCAGTGTCCATCCGCGCCTCCGCAATCGCAGTGGGTACTCTCGTTTGGCAGCGGACTACCAGCCATTGACGGCTACCTTCAAAACGAAGTGCATTTGATCCCCGGCAGCACCAATTTTATGAGTTATGGCTATAATGTGTGGGGAGTGATCGTCGAGCATAATCCGAATCTGGGATTGGGAGTTTACAAGGATGATCATGTCTGGGGCTCTGCAAAGGAAAGCTCGATTGTAAAGCCGACAGACATGATTGCAATCGGCGACAGCAATTGGGATTTGCAAAGGAACGGCGATCCGGATTGGAGCGGTTTCATAGGCATGTATGCGGAGCGCCAATGGCCATTGGATTTGCACAATCGACGGACAACCATCCTGTTCTGTGACAGTCATGCGCAGGCCGTGAAGCGCGCATTTGTAGTTTCACAACTGAACACCCCCACCACCGCGCCGGAACCCGACAAACTTTGGAACCGGGACAATCAGTATCACTGATGAGGCGCAGGACTGCCGGAAATTGCTCAAGAAAGGTATTTGTTACGCCTAACGAAGTTCGTGAAAAGAGCTTCACTTTCAAACAATTCGAACAGAAAAAACCCCAAAACTATGAAAAAAACAAACAAGTGCCTGGCGGCGATTGGTCTGGCAATTGGGCTGGCGCAAATTATTTGCGCTGATTCCACGTGGAATGGCACGATTACAAACAATCTGTGGTCTAATCCCAACAATTGGAGTCCGGTGGGCGTGCCACCGCCGGGAAATCCGACGACGACTTTTCAAGGCAATGTTTGGCTGGATCCTGCCAATGGCGACTCGACGATCACGATTGGCGCCGGCGATGTGGAAAGTCCCGGGGTCGGCAATACGAACGAAGTTTATAACACCATTTTCGGCCCGGAATGGGGAGCCACGCTCAATATTTACGGCACCTTGAACTACGACTGGTTTTTGTTCCCGGTGCAGAACGATCCCACGCCGGGAAAACGCAGCTTGATTAACATCTTTACCAATGGGGTCACCAGCACCGCTGGTGCCGCGCTGGGAGTGGGCGATAGTTGGTGGAATACCGGCGCTCCCTATGTAACGGTGAATCTTTATGGCAACGCTCAACATAGCAGCCTGGGTGGTGCCGGGCTGTGGCTGGGCGGCCATTTGAACATCTATGACGTGGCCACGGTGACCATCGGGACGGGGGGGGGTGGCTACGTAAACATGGATACCGCCGGGCCGATGTCCGACGGCACTCGTTCCATCAATATGGGCGGCGGCACGCTGATCTTGCCGCCTGGTTTCGCGACCGCCAACGTTGGTAACTGGATTGCTCGGGGAATTCTCCGCGCGTACGGCAAGGGTTTGGATGCCAATGACCTCGTTATCACGGATAATGGCACGAATGTCGTCGTCAGCACGGTTCCGCTCGGGGGGGCGCTCCAACAGGTTTATTTTCAGACCTTGCTCGAAACCAACATGGGGGTGGGTTCTTTTCAACAGTCCGTTTTGGTTGGAGATTATCCCGCCGTCATCGGCGTGCTTTTGAGCTCTCCGGAACCCGGCTTGTCGCCGGCTTCGTTTAGCCAGCCCATTTACACCTCCAGTAATCCCAAGGTGGTGGCGGTGGACAGCAACGGCATGATCTCGGCCGTCAGCCCCGGCAATGCCACCTTGACGGCCAAGGTCGGCGCGTTGAATACCACCAATTCCCTGCTGGTTACCGTCACGCCGCTGGGTGGCAACCTGATTCATCGTTACAGCTTCAGCGAAAGCTCGGGTGCTACCAGCGCTGATATGATTCCCGGAAACAGCCCGACTTGGGATGCCACGTTAAACGGCGGAGCCACGCTGGGCGGCGGACAGGTGACCTTGGATGGTTCCAGTGGTTATGTGCAATTGCCAGCCGGAATATTGAATGGCTTGGATGAAGTGACGATTCAGGCCTGGGCCAGCTTTGGCTCACCCATCAGTACGTGGGCAAATGTATTTGCCTTCGGCGACACTGATGGTAATGGAGAAGGGGAAAATTATATTGGTCTGCAAAGGACCGCCAGCGGCACCAGTGCCACTTTTGGCCAGGGAGACCCGGGCAACGCAGCGGAGCGCGATGCCGTTTTCAATAGCACCTTGGATGGCCAAAGCAACGTGCAGGTAACCGCGGTCTATCATCCGCTCGCCGGATACGAGGCGCTGTATATCAATGGCTTGCAAGTCGCGACGATTTCCATGTTTAACAATCAGATTGATCCGGTGGCTTATGCGGGACCGACTTACAACGGCCAGAGCATCCTGGCTTATACCATCGGTCAGGACAATCTCAACTATATTGGTCATTCGTTGTATGACGGCGACCCAACCCTCAATGGTACCATTGACGAGTTCCGTATTTACAACGGCTGTTTGAATCAGGCGGAGGTGACGGCTAGTTACCAGGCCGGGCCGAACAACACGAATTACAATCCTGGTAATTTGGTCAGCGTCACCTTTTCCACAATGGAAACCAACCTGCCGTCCGGCCTCAATTATACGCCCACCACCTTCGCCAACTACGAGTTCGCAACCAACGTTCCGATTGCGACTGACAGCGCGCTGGCGCTGACCTCATCCAACACGAACGTCGTCAACGTTGTCGGAAATCAACTGCATACCGGGGTCGGCGGCAGCGCGACGGTGAGCGCTTTTTATGAGGGCAAAACGGCCTCACTGACAGTCTATGTTCTCCGCACGCCTGCCGTGTTGCTCCACCGCTGGAACTTCAACGAATCCAGCGGCACGATCGCCCACGACCTGGTGGGGGGAGCGGACGGCACGCTGCAAGGAAGTGCGGCCTTTACGGGGTCCGGTTATGTCAACCTGCCGAACCCAGGCAGCAACCCGCAGACCGGCAACAGTTATGTAACCATTCCCGGCGGCCTGCTCAACAATTTGAGTGCGGTGACTGTGGAATGCTGGGTGACCAACAACGGTTGGAACAATGGCAACACCTTCGTCGGCTTTAGCGGCCCGATTGACGAAAACGACTTTGGCACCAACTACATCAACTTTTATGCGCGGATGTACAGCAGCATTTCCGCCTTTGAGATTGCCACGACCTCAGGTGACTCCGGCCTCGAGGCGCTCGGCACCCGCGTGAACGACAACGGAGTGGCCAGCGGCATCCCGTCGCACTACGTTTATGTCTATGATCCGACGATCACTCACACGATTACACTCTACACCAATGGCGTGCTGGCCGGGTCGCAGTCGGGCGCCAGCGTCCCGTTGAGTTCCTTGGGGACGAACGTCGGGACCATCGGGCTTTCCGTCTATAGCCAGTCACAGAGTTACACGTTGACGCAAAATGGCGGCAGCAAAATCAACTGCCCGTATCTCAACGGCGGCGTCAACGAAGTGCGCATCTATAATGGCATCCTCACGGCAGCGGACGTGGCAGCTACTCAAGCGCTCGGACCAGATCTGACCCTTGGCAGCAACACCGCCGTTTCATTGGAGGCCACCACCTCGGGCGACAGCCTGAATCTGACTTGGCCAGTATCGGCGGCCACCTTCGGCGTGCTCAGCAGCCCGACCTTGGGTGCCGACGCGGTCTGGACGCCGGTGAGCGCGAGCCTGACGGTTGTGGGAGGCAGCTATAGCGTCACGTTGCCCCTGAACAGTTCGAATCAGTTCTTCCGGCTGCAACAGCATTAAAATGAGTTCCGCCCGTCGGCGGAGGCGCTTTGCGGCGTCTCCGCCGAAACCATGCAAGCAAACAACATATCCAACGACATCATCAGCTATTTCGTGCAATTCGAATCATACTTTGTAGAAACTCAAATATGCCTGATGCCCGCGAAGAGATCCCTGCTTTGAAACTAGTTTACGGAAACCGCCTGAAAGTGTTGGCCGAGCGTCGCGATCGATTGGGGCGAGAAGGCCGGCGCAGCAACTTTGTGGACAACCCGGAATTCCTGGTTTATCACTGGTCGGGCGTGGGCGAAGGCTTTGCCCCGCCCACCGGCGAGCAGGCGGTCAGCCGGCGCCTCAACATCGGCGACAACAATTGCCGTGTTGCCCTGGGCATGCCTTTCCCGCACGCGGCAGAAATGCCATCACGCCAGCACGGCCACGTGAACGATGTGCTCAACTGGGCGCGGGATTACGCATTCTTTCTGGACCACAATCCCTGTGAAATCCATCCCGAGGAGGAGGTGGTCGGCGAATTTCACTGGCAGTTGGACGAGGCGCGGCGTTTCCGGTATCCCGACGACGTGCGGGAAGCGGGTTTCAATGCGCGAAAATTGGGCGCGGGCGGCATTAGCTACGCGCACACCTGCCCCGATCTGTCAATCGGTCTGGAATTGGGCTGGGGCGGATTGCTCACGAAAGTCCGCCAATGGAAGGCCAGGCATGAGGCCAACGGCAACGAGCCGGCAGCGCGTTATCTGGCCGGCCAGGAATTGGTCGTGACCAGCATCCAACGCTGGGTAAAACGCCATGCGGAGAAGGCCGCCAAACTCGCTCATGAAGCGCCGCCCGAATTGGCCCGACATTATCTCGTCGTGGCGACAACGTGCGAAGCCATCATCAGCAAGCCACCGCAGACATTTTTGCAGGCCATCCAATGGCTTCAGTTTTTTCAACTGGCCGAGCGCATTATCGCGCATGGCAATGGCTATGGCCGGCTGGACCAGTTGCTGCTGGATTTTTACCGGCGCGACCTGGCTGCCGGGCGGATGGCGCGCGAGGAGGCACGCGAATGGCTCGCCGAATTATTCTGCAAATATGGCGGCAATTATTTTTCCGTGGGCGGGCGCGACCGGCTGGGCCGCGATGCCACCAACGAATTGAGCCGCGTCGTTCTTGAGGCCTACGACTTGAACGGCGGTGACAACAACCTCGGCGTGATGTGGCACGTGGACATGGACAAGTCATTCTTTAACTACGCCTGCGAAGTGCTGGGCCGCCACGGGACGGGTACGCCGGTGCTCATTAATTATGACGTATTACGCGACAGCGAACTGCGCAGCGGTGTCAGCGATGAGCACGCCTGGAACGTTGCGTATTCCGGCTGCCAGTGGTATTGCGTGGTCGGCCGTGAATACAACGACCAGGATTTGAATTCGCTCGTGTTGTTGCAGCCCATGGGGCGTGCCATCCGCCGGGCGGTTGAGGCGGACGTGAAACGTTTTGACGAGTTGTTCCGCCTTTTGAGCGAGGAGACCATGGCTACCGCGATGGCGTTGCGCGATTTAAAGAACGCCACGTATATGTGGCAGTGCCGCGTCTGGCCGGAGATGGTTACTTCGCTCTGCATGCACCACTGTATTGAGCGCGGACGCGATTGTACCGCTGCTGGCGCAGTGGATTACAATCTGACTTCGGTGAATATTCTCGGCGTGCCGAACGTGTCGGACTCGCTTCAGGCCATCAAGCAACTGGTTTTCGACGAGTGTCGCTACACTCTTGCCGAGGTGGAATCGGCCGTCAAATCCGACTGGGCCGGGCAAGAGCCAATGCGCCGTGAATTTCTCAACGCGGAAAAATTCGGGAACGACCTGGCGGGGCCAGACGCGATGATCGTGCGCCTGTCTGAAATGGTGCAGGAGTGCCTGGAATCACTGCGTCATAACAAAGGCGGGCATTTTCGCGCGTCGCTCTTTCAATACATGGGGCACACCTATGCCGGGCCGATGCTGGGGGCCACGCCGGACGGACGCCATGCCGCTGAGCCGCTGGCACATGGCATGAACCCCATGCACGGGCGGAACACGAAGGGTATGACCGCCACGGCCAATTCCTTTTGCAAGGTGAACTTCCGAAAATTCCAGGGCGGCTCGTTTCAGATTGAACTGGAGCCGACTTATTTTCCCGAAAGCGCCCGCCGTAGCGACATGATTGAAGTGTTTGCGCGCACCTTTTTCAAGCTCGGCGGCGTGCAAATAAACTTGAACATCCTGTCCCTGGAAAAGTTGAAACTGGCGATGGAGCGGCCGGAACTGCCAGAACATCAGGCCATCATCGTGAAGGTAACGGGCTACTCGTCGCACTTCCTCATCATGGACCGGAAATTCCAAGAGGAGTTTGTTCAGCGCGTGAATTACCCAACGCTCTGAAAATTGACGCAGGTCATCAATGGACTCACCCACCGCGCTGGTCTTTGACGTGCATCGCAACTCGACCCACGACGGGCCGGGCATCCGCACAACTATCTTTCTCAAAGGCTGCCCGCTGCGCTGCCAGTGGTGCCACAATCCGGAGAGCCGGGGGGGAACCCCGGAAGTCTGGTGGTTCGGCCAGAACTGCATCAGTTGTTTCCGCTGCGTCGAGGCTTGCAGCCGGAAGGCCTTGACTTCAACGGAAGCTGGCATACTGATTGACCGTGCCAAGTGCGAAGGCTGTCAGGACTGCGTCCGCGCGTGTCCGGCGCGCGCGCTGCGACCGGTTGGTGAGTGGAGAACACTTTCGGAGTTGGTGGCGGAAGCAGAGTCGGATCGCGTCTGGTATGAAGCCACCGGCGGCGGGGTGACCTTGTCCGGCGGTGAACCGTGTGCGCAACCGGATTTCGCGATGGCATTTTTGGCGGGCTGCCGCGAGCGCGGGTTACACACGGCACTGGACACGTGCGGCCAGGCGGCAACGGGAACTTTTGCTCGGGTGCTCGATGGCGTTGATCTGGTTTTGTTTGATTTGAAACATCCGAACGAAGCCGTCCACCGGGAACTCACGCATGCCGGGCTGTCGACTATTCACGCCAATCTGCGGGAAGCGGCCAGGCGCGCGCGTGTGAAACAACTGAAGCTCTGGATTCGGACGCCGCTGATTCCTGGCGCAGCGGCGGCGGCGGCGGTGCTGAAGGACCTCGGAAATCTTTTGCGCAACGAATTTGCCGGCGCCATCGAACGGTGGGAGCTGTGTGCTTTTAATCCTTCGTGCCGCGCAAAGTATCACCGGCTGGGTCTGATCTGGCCATATGAAAACGAAGGACTGCTGGACGAGGCCAGCGCCGCCTGCTTTCTGGCGGTTGCGCAGAAGGCGTTTGGAGATGAAGCGCTCGTTCATCTGCAAGGAATTCGCCGCAGCCCGACGACAAACAAACAAACTTGCTTGAAACCGGCCGTGCATAATTGAAAAAATCATGACCATGACAGTGGCAGAAAAAACGTCGGTGCTGACCAATGCCAAGCCCCGCGGCGGCATGTTCCGCGCACCCGGTGGCGGGAGCTACGCGGTGACGTTTGTGCTCGTTTGTTCACTGTTTTTGCTCTGGGGCCTGTGCAACACCTTGCTGGACGACCTCAACAAGCACTTTCAGAATTCGCTCCATGTCACCAAGGCTCAGTCGGGACTCGTACAGGGCATTTGGTACCTTGCCTATTTTGTGATGGCATTTCCAGCGGGTTGGGTCGCAAAGCGAACCGGCTATCGCGGAGGTATTCTCGCCGGGCTGGGAATCGTGATTGTCGGCTCGTTGCTCTTCATTCCAGCCGGCAGGGTTGACGCCCCGCAGTCGGTGCACTTTGCGATTTTTCTCACGGTTCTATTCGTCCTCGCGACGGGCTTGGTCTTTCTCGAAACCATCGCGAATCCCTATACAACCGTGCTGGGACCGACGGAAACTTCGGTCAGCCGAATTAATCTTGCGCAGTCGTGCAACGGCGTCGGCTCCATTATTGGTCCGTTCATCGGTGCGACGTTCATTCTGTCGCAGACCGCCGCAGTGAACACCAGCAACGCGAGTCTCTACCTGCCATATCTCGTGATCGCCGGCGTCGTGGCCGTGATGATGATTATCTTTGCCTTCGCCCCGATTCCCGAGCTCAACGCGCCCGAAGAGGCGAAGAATCCCCGGACTCCCGCCGAGCATGTGCGCCCGCTTGGGCACGAAAGACACTACGTATGGGGGGTAGTCTCACAGTTTTTCTACTGCGCTGCGCAGACCGGTATCTTTAGCATTTTTATCAACTATGTGCGAGACGACAGGCACATGCCGCCATTGCCGCTCTGGCTCACCAAACAGCTGCCCGACACAATGAAATACCTTGAGGGGGGAAGTTGGCACATCACTGAATATGCCGCCGGCGTGATGCTCTCCGGGGCGTTCATATTTTTCACGGTTGGGCGTTTCTCTGGAAGCGCGATTCTGCGTTATTTTTCGCCCCACCGCACATTGGGCTTTTACGCACTGATCAATGTTGTGTTGATGGTGCTGCTGTTCTTGAACCTCGGGTGGCTTTCGGTGGCCTCGTTAGTGCTAAGTTTTTTCTTCATGTCGATCATGTATCCCACGCACTTTGCGCTCGCGATTCGCGGCCTCGGCGGTCGCACAAAATTTGGTGCGGCTGGCATGGTTACGGCCATTCTCGGCAGCGGTCTGGGCCCGATTAGCATGGGTTGGATTGCGGATCACTACGGTATGGCGGACGGCTTTTTGTTGCCCCTGGCATGCTTCAGCTTCATCGCCTGCTATGGCTTTGCGTGGAGCAGCTTGTTCGCTCGCGATATGGAGCCGGAATCAGATAGAGCGCCCGGGCGCACTCACTAATTTCAAAAATGAAACACTGGAATTCAAAATAGGAACCGGACCTCTCCGGAGGATGCCGGTCGCCGGCGCTGGCCGGGCAATGCAGGAATGGTCGGCCAATCCGGCGCAAGTCACGGAAAACCACTATGAAATCAAACATGATAACCAGAATGAAAAGGCTGAATGCGCTCTTCTCCGCGGCGCTTTTATTGTGCGTTACCGGCTGGGCGCAAACCAACCGCACGCCGACCTTTGAAGCCATTTATCAACGGAAAATTCCGGCTTGGTTCAACGAGGCCAAGTTCGGAGTGTTCATCGTCTGGGGCGTTTATTCGGTTCCTGGTTGGGCGCAGAAGGGCCAATATGCCGAATGGTACGGCCATAACATCCTGGATCAGGGCAGCCCTTCGCAACAATATCACGAGCGCGTCTGGGGCAAGCACTTTACCTACGACCAGTTTGTGCCGCTGCTTAGCGGCGAAGGTTTTGACGCCAACGAATGGACTTCGTTGATCCAGAAAGCCGGCGCAAAATATGTCGTCACCGCCGCCAATTACCACGATGGCTTCGCGATGTATCCGACCACGTATGCCGTCTCGAAATTCGGTGATCACTGGAACGCATTTGATCGGGGACCTCATCGCGATGTGCTGGGCGAACTCGAAGCCTGCGGCAACGCCAAGGGTTTGAAGATGGGTATTTATTACTCCCTCTACGAATGGTGGAATCCGCTATATATGAGCGGACAGCTTGAAAAATATGCGCGCGACCATCTGGGACCTAAGTTCAAGGAAGTCGTCACCCGGTACCATCCTCCGGTGATCTTTCTCGACGGCGAATGGGAGCATCCTTATCAAACATGGCATTCGGATGAGCTGGCGAATTGGCTTTACACTGAATCGCCGGTGAAGGACGAGGTGGTCGTGAATGACCGCTGGGGCTGGGTGCGTGGAAAGTATGGCGATTACTTGTCCAGCGAATACGGCGGCGGCGACTATCCGCCGACGCACCCGTGGCAGGAAGATCGCGGCATCGGCAACAGCTACGGATACAATCGCAACGAGGATGCATGGGATTATAATACACGACAAACGCTGGTGCGTTTGCTTTCCACTGTTTGCGGCAACGGCGGCAATCTCCTGCTCGATATTGGGCCGACGGCCGACGGCCGCATTCCGCCCATTATGGAGGAACGTCTGTTACAAATCGGCGACTGGCTCAGCAAAAATGGCGCGGCCATCTACGGGAGTGGTGCCAGCCCGTTCTGGCCCCGCAAATTTGAGTGGGGCGTGTGCACCGCGAAGGGTGACACGGTGTTCCTGCATCTTTTTGATCAATCCACAAAGAGTTTGGATATCAAGGGGTTTTCCGCCGACGTGGAAGGCTGCAAGTATCTCGCCACCGGCGCGGACCTGAAGTTCGCCACGCGCAAAGACGAACTGCACCTCGACCTAACTCCCGTGAAGCCTGACAGCGACGACACCGTGATCGCGGTGAAAATCCATGGCAAACTCAAAGCCGACAAACGACCGCACCAATACGAAAGCGGCAGGATTCTGATATCCGCATGGTCATTAACGATTAACGGCTCCAAGGCAAAAATGCGGTTCGACGGTTTTGAAAAAATCGCGCATATCACAGACTGGACAGATCCGTCCGAAACGGCGTCCTGCAGATTCGTGGTTAACCAACCGGGGCGCTATCAAGTCAGTGTAACCTATTGTAGCGACAAAAACAGCGCAGGCTCCGCAGTCATTTTAAACTTTAACAATCAGAAAATCGATTTTGTTTCCGGTGACACTGGCGGTTGGAGTGGTGGAAATTACCAAAACATGAATTGCGGAACGATTTCGCTTTCCCAAGTGGGCGAGCAGCAGCTTTCCATCGTGCCCGTGGCGAATGGCTGGAAAAATATCGCCATCAAACAAATTCTTTTGACGCCGGAAAAGCGGCGGTCATAGAAGGAAAACATCGAGGATCACCATAAAATCTCCGCACGTTTTGCACGCTCTTTCGCTTCCGTTTCAAACTTTCGGTCGTGCAAAGGCCGACGGTGCTTCCGTGACCAAGACGGCGAAGCCTGCGGTGACAATCCCCAACAGGGACATTGCCCGGGGTGAGGTTTGATGCGGCATCGTCCGCATCGGGTAAGGAATTGTTTTCGACAACGCAAGCTACTACTAATCAATACATAACAAATTAAAAAATGAAAAGACTGACATTAAAATTATGCTGTACGCTCGCCGCTGCGTCCTTGGCGCTATCGTCAAAGGCTCAGTTTGCCATAGCGGACGTGGGAACCACCGCTCCCACGCCGGGGCCGAATGACGTATATTGTATCATCCCAAGCATCCAAGATAATGATGGCCTGAATTATTATTGGGATAACGGTAATCCGGTTGGCCAGACCTTTGTCACGGGATCGAACTCCACCGGTTACACGTTGATGAGCTTGGCACTTATGACCGCTGGCAACGGAGGCAGTTGGGGAAGTGGGGCGGCCGCCTCGGTATTGGCGTCACAGAACTTCACCTTGACGATCTACTCCATTGATGAAAGCGGGAATGCCACCCCGGTGGCGACCAATTCGACCGTTGGAGCGTTGATTACCCAGGGTGATTGGATGCAATGGAGCGGACTTGGTGTGCCGCTGTTGCCCAATATGAATTATGCTTATACCTTCAAAGACGGCGATACCGATTCAGGTGGGAATTGGGAACAGTTGGCCAACAACGGCAATAATCCGTATACCAATGGGCAGATTTGCAGCATTCCCGTCGGTGGCGGCGCGGTGGAATTCGGCAACAGCGGCATTTCGGATGCGGTGTTTGATATTGGTCTGGCGCTGGGAACTGCGCCCGGCGGTACGGTGACGATTGCGGATATTGGCGCGAACGCACCGACACCGGGAGCCAACGATATCTCGCAGTTGCTGCCCACGGTTGTTCCCATGCAAAACAACTATGGCTTGAATTATTATTGGGACAGTGGTGCGGGCGAGACCTTCCAAACGCCGAGCAGCACTGTTCCGTGGTTGTTGACCAATCTTGTAATCGGAACCGGTGGCAATGGTGGCGGTGGCCAGACTGCCGCCCAGGCTTTTGTCCTGAGAATTTACTCTGTTACGAACAACGGCGCGACCGCCATATTGATTTATTCGAATTCCTACAACACTTCACTCAATGCAGATTTGGATTGGATGCAGTGCAGCGGAATGAATCTCAGGTTGAATCCCAATCAACAATATGCCTACACCTTTTATCGCGGCAACAGCGGAAGTTGGGAACAAATGGCTGATTACGACCACCATCCTTATTCAGGCGGCATGATTTGCCTGATTCCACCCGCCGGCGGCACAATTGAATATGGTAGTCAAAGCGGGAATAGTTCCTCGGATGCGGCATTTGACGTGGGTCTCGCGGCCGAATCGGTTTATGCGCAAATTCCAACCTATACACCCGAAGTTAATCCCATATACGCCGGCACGCCCGTGACTCTGAGTGAAGCTCCAGTGGGCACCGGGACGATGTCTTTTCAATGGCAGACCGATGGCGGATCCGGCGGCACATTGACAAATATTCCAGGTGCATCCAGCTCCAATTTGCTGGTAAGTACAGCCGGCTTGGCTGCGGGAACATTCAATTACGACGTGGTTGTCAAAACGATGGCCGGGGGCGGCATCTCCTCCACCAGCGCCGTGGCGCCGCTGACGATCATTGCTGCGAGCGCGCCTTTCCTTGTGACGGATACGACGGCGTCGCCCAATGCTGCAAGCAACTACGTGGGATTAAGTCAAATCTACTCAGCCTCGTTCTCCGGAACCTTGCCATTTGGTTACCAATGGTATGTTGCCTCCAACGTTAGCGGGTCCGGATCAACCCCGGTAGCTGGCGGAACCAATGCAACGCTGGTGCTGAACAACCTGCAACTTGCTAACAGTGGTTATTATAGCTTGCAGGCGACCAATAACGTATATCCCTACAGCCTCAACAGCAGTTGGACGCAACTGACGGTGTTCCCGGCCGCAGACATGCTGGTTCATTGGCAGGCGCCGGTGGTGTTCAACGGCCTCACGGCCGGCCAAATATTGACAAACAATATACCGGGAACATTTTTCGAAGGCGCCTATTTTGGCACTGCCACCGAACCCATTCCGGTTGTGCTGAACGGCGTTACCAACACTTTTTACGGTGATGGGTCAACTATTTCAATCAGCGGCCAAGATGGCGAAAATCAGGGAACTTGGCTGACGGGTGGCATTACCACTGGAGATACAAATCTCGATACCATCCTCAACCAGTTCGCTTACAACATCAGTACAGGCACTCAGTTGATGTCCATTCATAATTTGCTTTTGGGAACGAACTACTATGTCCAAATTTTTGCGTTGGATGACCGCCTGGCTGGCGCGGGGCAATTCACGTCGTTTCAAAATCCCACGGACAATGCCGATGTTTCAGCCGCCTGGGCAATGTCGGCAAACAACTATGTCGTGGGCACCTTTACCGCTCCCAACACTGACGTGGACATTCAACAAAATCTGTTTCCGGTTGGCAGTTTGAATGCCGTGATAGTTGGAACGGCAATTCAGAGCCTGGTTAACACCAACCCATTGACGGTAAACTTCAAGGCCACACTGTCGGGGCAGGCGTTGAAATTCACGTGGTCCGCCGACCACCAAGGGTGGCAACTCTATACCAATGCGGTGGGAGTGGCCGCAACCAATAGCTGGTATCCAGTTTCAGGTTCGGCCAACGGAACCAGCCAGACGATCACGCTGGATCCTACCAAATCCAACGTGTTCTTCGAATTGCGCTATCCGTAATCATGGGATGACGGGGACGGCCGCCGCAGTTTAGAGACTGCGGCGGCATTTTGAGGCAAAGCTGGACACATGAAAGCCGCCGTTTTGTTTTGATCGGAACGCCACGGCCAACAGTCCCCGGCGCTGCTGGTGCCTCACCGACTGCCTCGTCTGGTTGATGTATTTCCGCAAGGTCGCGATGTCTCGAACTTTGAACCCCCGGGTGAAATTCACTGCGGTGTTCGGGTCAGGTGTGAGTGCTTGAACAAGCCTGATTCAATCCGGGTGCACGGGCGGAATGAGCTTTTTTGCTTTACTAACTCTCTTGAATCACGCTTGTTGAAGGACTAGTCCCGCAGGACTTGAAGCGAAGCGCCTGGATGGTTTTGTCGCAGCGCTTTGCATCGCTCCGGGCAACTTGCATTGTCATAAAGGGTTAAAAGGACGACATTACAACTCCAGAAGATGTCATTACAACATTATCTTAAATTGAAGTAATTGCGCTTTAATTTCGCCGCCGGCGCAATCAAAGTAGCGCTGTTCCACACAGGTTCTGAATCAGCCAATTTTGATCACGATCCTTTTCACACATGAGGACTACACGATGCTCTATTGCTGTCGAAATCAACAAATGAGTTTCGTTTCACCCTCACCGGTAGCCGCCACCTGGTCATCGTGGTGGAAGGTTGCGCGAATCATGTTCAAGGTTGTCTGGCAGCCCATGCAATCCCGCGCGCTGGCGACTGGCGCGTTTCGTTTCGATGCTCCTCAGTGGGCGAGTTATCCAAGCCGCTTTTGCCGTCTTCGGACACCAAGATTATGACCCACACCAATCTAAGGTTAACGGTTTACCTAATCGCGGCAACCTTATTCGCTGGCGGCCCATTGATTGCGGCGGATGGCCAAACCAGTGGCAAAAACATTTTCAAATCACCGGACATTCCGGCACACCCGGCCTCGTATTCCGAACCATTACGGCCACAATACCACTTCACCCCGGAAAAGAACTGGATGAATGATCCTGATGGCCTGGTGTTTTACGCCGGCGAATACCACCTCTTTTACCAATACAACCCACTCGGAAACATCTGGGACCACATGAGTTGGGGCCACGCCGTAAGCACGGATCTGATCCACTGGAAACATCTGCCAGTGGCGTTGCGGGAGGCTGATGGCCTCATGATCTTTACAGGCAGTGCGGTGGTGGATTGGAATAAAACCAGCGGCTTTGGCCTGGATGGTAATCCCCCTTGGTTGCCATTTACGCGGCTTATCGTCGGTCGGACAACGTGCAGTTTGAGTGCATCGCCTACAGCAACGACAGAGGTCTCACGTGGACAAAGTACGCTGGCAATCCCGTCATTAATCTGAACTCAAAGGATTTTCGCGATCCAAAAGTGCAATGGCATCAAGGCACCGGACGCTGGATCATGACGGTGGCGCTCTCGGTCGAGCACAAAATCTGCTTTTATGGTTCCAAAAACTTGGAGGATTGGACCTTATTGAGCAAATTTGGCCCTGCGGGAGCAATTTCCGGGGCTTGGGAATGCCCGGACCTCTTCGAATTGCCAGTGCAAGAAGGCAAAGAAAAGCTATGGACGTTGACCATCAGTGTGGACGCTGGATTGGCTGGGGGCTCGGTGGGACAATACTTCGTGGGTACATTCGACGGTACTCGTTTCACGCCAAATCCGGCGCCGGCACTACTCTACGACTACGGGCCTGATTGCTACGACACTGTCTCTTGGAGTGATGTTCCAAAGACGGACGGGCGTCGGCTCTGGCTTGGTTGGATGGGCAACTGGGCCTACAGCTACAACGCGCCCACCTCACCGTGGCGCGGCACCATGTCAATCCCGCGTGAACTTCACCTGCGCAAAACCAGCGAAGGCGCCCGATTGGCTCAAACGCCGGCCAGAGAAATGAAATCCTTGCGGGATAAACACTATGAATTCAAAGGAGGCAATATTGCGGAGGCCAACGCGTGGATCGCCGGCAATCAGATTGCCGGAAAGCCACTTGAACTGATCATTGCCTTCGCGCCAAGGCCGCATGGCGTTGAAGGGGTGAAGGTCTTGAAGAACACCAGCGAGGGTACGGCGATTGGGGTGGATCACACGCACGCGCAGATTTTTCTGGATCGATCGCGTTCTGGGAACGTGGACTTCCATCCCAAATTTCCAGGCATTTATCGCGCGCCGTTCGTTACCGGGAACCAACCGGTAAGCCTCCAGATTTTCGTCGACACCGGCTCCGTGGAAGTTTTTGCCAACCATGGCGAATGCGTTCTCACCGGGCTCGTATTCCCGAGTCCGGATAGTCGAGGCGTGGAAGTGTTCGGAACGGACCCGGCGACAAAGATCCTCTCCGTGGACGTGTGGACATTGAAGTCCATTTGGAACTAATGAGAATCATGGCGTCGCTTCCTAATGTGGTGTTTGCCTCCAAAGTGGGACAACTCGGAAATAATTCCAGGCAGGCACTGGAATTTAATAGGCTCGTATTGCGGAAACGGGGACGCCGCCCCTGCGTCGCTTGGCGTATTGGTTGACGAACTCGTGCAGAAGGTTACCCTGAATCCTGACGCTGTTGGAACGATCGCCGCCATGGCTGAATGCGAACGGTGCTTGCAGAGTGAAGAAGCCCCTGATCATGTGCCGGGTTGCCGGGGGCAACGGTACGAGGTCATCAAGTTCCTTCGCAGAGAACGGTTCGTAGTTAAGCAGCGGAACGAGAGCTGAATTGGCATTGGTCGGCATCCTTCGTGGATTGGTTGCGTAACGACTGCAGCTCCACCGCAATCTACGCATAAAATGAATTGACAAGCATAATTCAGGTTGGTTGTTTAACCCGCTGGCCCGAAGTTCACATTGACGATGAACCGTTAAAGACATGAAAATTCCTGACTCAACCATTTTGGGCGCAAAGCCTCCTTTATTGCGCGAGCATTTAACGAGCGTTCTGCAAGGAATTCAGGTTGAGGCGTGGGAAATTGATCAACGCAAACTTGCTCTGCCGGCAAACGACTGCTGGTTTGTCAGGAAATATACGCTGCATGGCGGGCGACAGGAAGGGGTGGATGTTGTTGAAGTGGATAACGGGCGGCTGCGCTTTTTGGTCTCGCCGACCCGCGGCATGAGTGTGCTAAGAGTTGAGACCGGTGATGTGCGGCTGGGCTGGGATTCTCCGGTGACGGAGGTTGTCCATCCAAAGTTCATCAATTTGGAAAGCCGAGGCGGACTTGGCTGGCTGGCAGGTTTCAACGAATGGCTGGTCCGTTGTGGGTTGGAGTGGGCGGGACATCCGGGGCGCGACAAATTTCTTAACAATGCCGGAGACGAGGTTGAAATGGATCTGACCTTGCATGGCAAGATTGGAAATACGCCGGCGTCGGAAGTCGAGGTGTTGGTTGAGGGCGGACCACCGCCCCGGATCCATGTGCGCGGGCTGTTGCACGAGCGGATGTTTCACGGGCCGAAGCTGTCCTTTTGGGCGGATATTTCCACGGAGCTTGGCTCAAATTCCCTTCGGTTTGATGACGCGATCACGAATTACGGCGCGGAGGAGCAGGAATTTCAAATCATTTACCACGCCAACTTCGGCCCCCCGTTGCTGGAGCAGGGCGCCCGACTGGTCGCGGCCTTGGACCGGGTCGAGTCATTCAACGACCACGCGGCCAGGAGTGTGCAGACGTTTAGTGAATTTGGAGCCCCGCAAACTGGCTTCGTCGAGCAGGTTTATTGTCTCCATCCGTTGGCGGGCGCGGATGGCCGCACCGAATTATTGTTGCAAAACGCGAGCGGGAACCGCGGTGTCTCGCTTGCTTTTCCCATCCGGCAGCTTCCGTGTGTGACGCTATGGAAAAACCTGGCGTCGGGAACCGAAGGTTATGTGACTGGAATTGAACCGGGCACGGGCTTTCCGTATACGCGGCGTCTGGAGCGCCAAGCGGGGCGGGTGCCAAAGCTCGGACCGAACGAAACGCGTCGCTTTACGATTGATGTCTCAATTCATGCGGATTCGGCCGGCGTGCAGTCTGCCAACGGTCGCATTCTAGACATCCAAGGGGACGTCAAAAAATCGTTAAAGGGTTTCAGCAGCATGGGTGCTCCCTGAACTTTTTGCCTCGTTTGTGGGCATTTTGGCGGGCTTGGGCCGTGGCAAATAGGCCCCGCAGGATTCGCGCACGACCAACCGGGGAGTCAAGGCAATGCTCCGTGCCGGCAGGGTTGGCTCCGCGAGTCGTTCCATCATGGTACGAAAAGCGATCACGGCGATGTCCCGGCAGGGCTGGTGGATCGTGGTCAGCGGGACCGATACGAGGGTGGCGTATTTCACGTCGTCGAAACCCGCAACTCGGATATCACGTGGCGCGCGCACGCCTTGCGACTCCAAGGCGCGCACCAATACCGCCGCCGTGTCATCATTGGCGCAGATGACTGCGTCTGCATGCCCACCGGCCAAGAGTGAGCGGACAAATTTCAGGTCGGCTGGGTCTCCTTTACGAACCCAGTCGGCGGTCGGATCAAGGTGGTTTCTCACGAGCGCTTCGCGCACTCCAGCGATGCGCGCGTCCACGGTCGCGGCCGAGAACGGGCGCGCCACAAACAAGATTTTATGGCAGCCCATCTTGACCAGATGCTCCGCCAACATGTAGCCGCCGGTCACGTTGTCAATACCCACCAAGTCAAAATCGCTGCGGCGGGGAAAATCCAGCAGGTCGCGGTCGATGAGGACCACTGGAATTCCAGCCTCCCGGAGGGACTCGGCCAGTTTACTGTTGGCCTGTTCCTGGCCTGGCAGCAGTTCCGCCGGGGCAAAGAACACGCCGCTGACCTCCCGTTCGATGAACTGTTTGCAAAGCTCCTCCGCATGTTTGAGGCTGGCGTCGGTGTCCACCCGCGGGTTGGTGGAACCGCCCCAGAGCAGGCCATATTCGTTGACCCGCGCGAGGCTGGCGATTTCGCCGCAAATAATCTGAAAGATTTCGGTGCTGGCCAGACCCGGGACAAGCAAGCCCAGGATGCGAGACCCGATGCTCCGTTGGGCATTCGAGCGGACATAAGTGCCCGAACCGGCACGCCGGTCGATCAAACCTTGGGCTTCCAAGTCTCGCAGTGCCCGCGCGACCGTTGGGCGCGAAACTGTGAATTGTTTGACCAATTGGATTTCGCTGGGCAGGCGCGCCCCCTCTCCGTACCGGCCGGCGGCGATTTCAGTTTGCAGGTATCTACTGATTTCATGGTGCTTGGGCTTGGATTTCATGGCTGTGGATAGACGGTGATTTTGACAAGGCGGTGATTACAGCATTGATAAGTAGATGTATCAGCTATTTTTAATTCTGTCAAGTTTGCCATCGTCTAAAGCATGATTCGTGGTAAAATCTGTTCAATCAATTAACCCCAATTCACAGCTTGGTTTGTCGTGACCAGACCGAGCACAATTAGATGGCAATTCGTTATGAAAACATCGTTAAATTACATAATTCTGTTGCTGGCAGTACTTTTCGCCGCGGCGGGATGTGACCAGAATACGGCCATCAGTGAGACCCCGAACGGTCCCAGGCACGTGATTGCCGTGATACCCAAGTTGACCAACACGGTTTTCTGGCAGTCCGTCCTGGTCGGGGCGAAGGAGGCGGGCAAGGACTTTGGCTACGAAATTATCTGGGATGGGCCAGATCGGGAAACCAACAGCACCCGCCAAATCCAGATTGTAGAAGACGCCATCGCCCGCCACGTGGAGGGCGTTGTCATCGCTCCGGTGGACCGCCAAGAGCTGGTGCCTTCCGTTGACAAGCTCGCCGATCTGAAAATTCCTTGCGCCATCATTGATTCGGGTTTGGATGCGGTTCACTTCGTTTCGTTCGCCTCCACGGACAATTACCAGGGTGGGGTGCTGGCGGCACAGCGCATGGGGCATGCGCTCGGCGGCAAGGGCAACATTCTCGTCGTGCGACACATCGCTGGTTCCCATGCGGCGGTCAAGCGCGTGGCGGGTTTTGTCGACACCATTTCCAATGATTTTCCCGGCATCAAGATTGTGGATTCCCAATCTGGTCAGGACTCGGCGTTAATTGCGAAAAAGGTGACTGAGGAAATGCTCCAACGGCATCCGGATGTGCAGGGGCTTTTCGCCTGCAATGTTGACCTGTCGGTGGGGGCCATCGAGGCGTTGGAAGAATCCAAACGCACTGATGTTAAAATGGTGGCTTTTGATCCGGATAAAATACTTATCGACGGCTTGCGCTCCGGGCAGGTGGTGGCGATCATCGTTCAAGATCCTTTCAAAATGGGCTATGAGGGGGTGAAAGCATTGGCCTTGAACAACCGGGGGCAATCCAGTCCTCGGCTGATTGACACGGGCGTTGAGGTGGTAACCGCCGAAAATCTCACGGAGCCCAAAATCATGAGGCTGCTTGGCGAACAGCAATAGGTTGCTTACGGCGGCCGCCGGCCCCTCAGTTGATTTCTAATCAGGCTTGGCTGGCGGTATGCGGGCCTGGACCGCTGGTTGACTTTTTGTCGTCGGCTTGAGGGGCGGGAACCGTCGGTAACGCGGCCCGACTCTTGCAGTGGCCCTCGGGCCAAAGCCGCGTACGTGCTCCGGGATGACGAGTTTTCCGCGAGAGTGATGATTTCTTGACGTTCGATTTGTGCCGACTGCGGGCCTCGGCTCCTCCGCTTGGCGTCTTTGTGCGCCAATGGCCTCCGATCGAGCAAACCGGAGGCCGCGTTTCTCAGCCGACTTTTGACTTATCTGGACTACCAGGCTCCGCAGGGGGGGGCAAGGCACGCGAAAGTAATTCTCACGGGACATTTTTCACCGGCCCCTGCTCCTGGCACATCATTTCAAAAGCCGGGCAGTGGACACGACCACTGCAAGCGGACTCATGACGGCAGGTTCGGCGATCTCCAGGTGTCAGGTCGTTCAGCCGCCGTCGCCCCCCGGGATGGGCCCGCGCCCGCCTGATGTTGAAAGCACGCCGTTTCAGGGGGGCGCTAGTTTTTATTGACTGCCCCGCTCCGACTTCGTCCGTTCGCCGCATTTCTAATAGCACCGGCGTGAATTCTTACCGTTTATCCAAGCGAAGCGATTATACGCAATGTAGTGACAACCATGCTTGTTGTAATTACAACTATTTTCAAACCTGCCTATTCTGCATTTGCATTCTGGTCAGATGCAGATTAAAAAGTACGCACACCCAGTGACTGGACCAAAGTGGCCCGATGGCGCGCGATTATTGCGGCCGGTGGTCATTCGGAACTAAGCCGGAGTTTCTCCAGGCTTTGTTAAATCGGGTGGGCGAAAACCTGACAACCAAGTCAACCGAACAAAAAAAGAGAACAGAAAATGAAAACGAAGAACAAACCCTTAATGACGGTGGCCATCGCTGCTGGATTGATTATTGGCGGGATCGGCGTGGCTCGCGCAGTGGAATCAGACACTAACGCAACCACCGTGGCATATTGGAAATTCAGCGGAGTTGAGAGCATTCCATTGAGTCCCAGTGGCAATGGCATTCTGGACTTGGCCACCAATGCGGGGCAGGGTATCACGCCGCCGGGGACCGGTCTCGCACCAGCGACAGTGCAAGACCTTTGGTTCCAAGGTCCCATGGCTTCGAGCCCGACGATTACGAGTACCGTGCCGCCTTCCTCGATGTTCAACGCGAATGATTACTTCAGTGCCGGCTCGGGATCCTGGGATTGCGGTGCCGATGAATTTTCCGGTGCCGGTGGCACCCTTACTTGCGACAACACGACCTATGGCAACGCCTTCAACGGCCCCGATTTCACCTTTGAAGTGTATTTCAAATCCGATACGACAAACGATCCGACGCTCGGTACACAGCAACAGTACCTCATTTTCGATCATCACCAATCGGCTTATGCGTTTATTGACTTGAACGACAACGCTGGCAACGACACGAATCAAATCGGCGGCATCCGGTTTTGGAGCTGGAACGTGGCGGTTTTCGGCATCGATTGCCGAATCACGGCGGCCCAAAACCACGGGCATCGTCTGGATGATGGCCGGTGGCATTATGCCGCCGCCAGATTTAACGAAGCCACCGAGACGATGGACCTTCTGGTGGTGAACGAAGATGGTACCAGTGCGGAAACCTCAACCTATGTAACGGTGCCGCTAAATCCGGGTGGTGCCACCAGCCAGGGGCCATTGTTCCTTGGCTGTGACGAGAACGGGAATGACATATTTGACGGTCAAATCAATCAGATACGTTATTCCAAGGTTTCGTTGCCGGCCGGTCAATTGGTAGCCAACACGACCGCGTGCAGTACACCAGTATTCAACAACCCGGCGGCGACGAATTCCGTCCTCGTGGGCGATGTTTTGGCCATTTCGGCGGCATCCTGGCCCGTTTACGCTCAAGGCGGCCCCCTGAATTTGCAGTGGCAGTTGAACGGCGCAAATATTTCAGGGCAAACCAATCTGGCCGCAAATCTGTTCCCGGTAACGGCGGCTGATGCGGGCTCCTATCAGCTGGTTGCCACGACCCCGTGCGGCGGCATTTCCGCCACCAGCGCACCGATCGTCGTCAACGTGGCTCCCAAAGTGCCCGTCAATCTAGCCCGCTGGAGCTTTGAAAACGTTATTAATCCATTGAACGACGCCACCCCGCCGGTTCCAATCGCGCAATGTGGTATTGCCAGCGTGGATAGTTTTTACTATCCATTGATCACCTTTAACAATGGTCCCATCCAGCCGGCCGGGGCCAATGGTGGAATCGCACTGACGAACGTGGTGCCGCCGGCCTCAATGTTTATCAATGGGAATGGCGCGGGAACGAATGCCTTTGACCCCTCATTCATCTATGGTGTGAACGGCGTGGTGTTTTACCCGAATGGCAGCTATCCGGGCGATCCCTTTGATTTTCGAACCCAGTTTTCGCTGGAATTGTTTTTCCAGACCTATGGCGATCAGAGTGCCAACGGTACAATGGAACTGATCTGCCAGGGCTCCGATGGCGGCAACACCTTCGAATATGGGGTTAATATCAACCAGACAGCGAACGGTGCGCTGAGCTTCAAGGTCAACAACGACGCCATTGCCCCGACCGGCCCGTCGTTTGAAGACACCAACGCCGGGATTCAGTCGGTCGTACTGTCCGACCGAAACTATGCCGATGGCGCCTGGCACTATCTGGTGGCAAAATATGATTCTAGCGCCAACACGATCAGTCTGTCGGTTGCCAATGTGGACGGCTCCGGCACCAATGCGACCGTGGCCTTGCCCGCTGGATACAGTCCATTGTCGGCCAACAACGAAGGCAATTTGTTTATCGGCCGGTATCGCTATCCGTTCGTTGATAACCCGGCCTCCCAATCGGATCCGCGCACCTTTATGGGCGCCATTGATGAAGTGCAAGTCTCCTCCGGCTTGGTGACACCCGCCACTGGGCAGTTGGGGTACCTCCCGGTTCCGCCCAGTATCACAGGCATCATGATCAGTGGCAACACGGTCACGATTAATTTCACTGGCAACGCCGCCGCCGCCGCGTCGTCCTACAAATTGGTGGGCTCGCCCACAATTAACGGAACCTACTCAGCCACGGGAGCGGCCATTACGTCGCTTGGCGGTGGCAGTTTTCAGGCGACGATCAACAAGAGCGGTAGCGCGGAGTTTTATCGGGTTGCGCATTGATAGTGAAAAATACAGCCGGCCTGCGGCCCGCAAACCGCAGGCCGGCATAACTTGGCAAAATATAATACAATTCACAGATTATGAAACCAGTCAATTCAGAGCTTCAATCTCCACCCCGGCGCGCATTTACTCTCATCGAGCTGCTTGTGGTTATTGCCATCATCGCCATCCTGGCGGCCATGTTGCTGCCGGCGCTGGCCTCGGCGAAGAGCAAGGCTGTCCGGATCAGTTGCGTGAACAATCTCAAGCAAATGGCCTTGTTTACGCAAGTCTACACGGATGACAACAATGATCAATTTCCAACCGCGGCGGCCTCTTGGGGAAATGGCGACGAACTTACCAACTGGTGGGGAACGGCCATTTGCGGCGGCGGCACCAACAATTATAATTCTTTTCACGACCCTGCGGTCAAATCGGCCATAACGCTGCCCGGTGGAGCTACATGGAACTGGGCGTTCAACTTTAACCTGGTTGGTTATGGCTATAATTCCTTCTTTTTGAGTTGCACACCCAACGCTCCAGGCACGGTCTCGGTGGCGGGGTATAAGTTTAACAGCGCGGCGAACTACAAACGCAGCGCTATTTTGCATCCGGTGGACTGCCTGGTGTTTGGCGACAAGCAGCCCAAGCCCGATCTGACAGCCAGCGGCAGCTTGTGGTGGCCCAACGCCAGCATGCATCAGCCGAGTGCCTCCGGTGACTACGAAGGAATCGACACTACGCGTCATTATGGCGGGAGGTTCCCGGGCGTGGGCAATGTCGGGTTCTCTGATGGTCACGCTGAATCGAGATTGGAGGCGAGAATCAACCCGCCGGTTGATCCTACGAGTGGATCAACTCAGGGTTTGATTAATTCCCAATACTGGGACCCCAGGCAGGCGGCCGGGCAGCAATAATCGAGCACGGTCCACTATTTCGAGCCAAGTATGATCCGGCGACTGCATTTCGGGCCGAACGACACGGCTTCGGCCCGCCGGCTCAGGTGCCGCCCCGGTCAAAGGCAAGAACTGTTTGCGATGTGGGACACGCGTGGTTGCCCGTCGGACAACTGGGCAAAATAGATTGTACATGAATGATATTACCTCCATAAATGCCTTGCCGGTGGAAGTGGCTGGCAGGGTCCGGGCTTTCAATAGCCGTATCTTTTTCTGGTCCATCACTTCCGCACTGGCAGGGTTCCTTTTCGGTTTCGACACGGTCGTCATTTCGGGAGCGGAACAGAAAATCCAGGCGCTCTGGGGACTGAGCGCCGGGCTGCACGGGCTTGCCATGGGGTCGGCACTCTATGGCACTGTGTTGGGTTCGTTGTTTGGCGGCTGGCCCACGGACTTTTTTGGACGCAAGAAAACTTTGCTGTGCATCGGTTTGCTTTACATTATCTCGGCGGTGGGTTGCAGCCTCGCCAGCGGCGTGGCCATGTTCATTGCCGCGCGGGTGATCGGCGGCATCGGGATTGGTGTTTCGACGGTGGCCGCGCCACTCTACATCTCAGAGATTGCGCCGCCCCGCCATCGCGGACGTCTCGCAGGCATGTTTCAGTTTAATATCGTCTTTGGCATTGTCATCGCTTTCGCTTCCAATTGGTTGCTGGCCGGCATCGGTGAGAATGCCTGGCGTTGGATGTTGGGGGTGGCCGCCATTCCATCTCTGATTTACACCATCATGTGTTTCAGCCTTCCGGAAAGTCCGCGTTGGCTGATTGGTCGCAAGGGTGATCGCGCCGCCGGTGTGAAGGTTCTGAAACTCATCGAACCGGAGGCGTTGTCGGCGGAGATTGAGGCGGATGCCAATGCGATTCTTGCTGCGTCCTCCGAGCGTGTCACTTCCGCCAGGTTCTGGACTTGGGGGTTGCGGGTGCCGATCATGCTGGCGTTTTTCATCGCTTTCTTCAACCAGCTATCCGGAATTAATGCCATCCTCTACTTCGCGCCGCGCATTTTTGAGATGACCGGCCTGGGCGCCAAGGCGGCATTGCTGCAATCCGTCGGCATCGGAATCACGAATTTGATCTTCACTTTCATCGGCTTGTGGCTGATTGACCGGCTCGGCCGCCGAACCTTGTTGTTCATCGGATCGTTTGGCTACATCCTTTCGTTGGGGCTGACGGCCTGGGCTTTTTTCACCCAACATTACAGCATTGTGCCGGCCTGCATTTTCGGATTTATTGCCGCCCACGCCATCGGTCAGGGGGCGGTTATCTGGGTGTTCATTTCCGAAATTTTCCCCAACCGCCACCGCGCTGAAGGGCAGACGCTCGGCAGTTCTACCCATTGGATTTTTGCCGCACTACTCACGACCTTCTTTCCCAAGATGGTCTCGGTGTTCCCGCCGGGATATATCTTTGCATTCTTCACTTTTATGATGGTCCTGCAATTAATCTGGGTGAAAACCATGGTGCACGAAACCAAAGGTGTACCGTTGGAGCAGATCCAAAAACGCCTGGGTATTGAGTAAAACTGAACATGAATTTCAAGATTATTGGCATCGGCGAGGTCCTGTGGGATTTGCTGCCGTCTGGCCCGCAACTCGGTGGTGCACCGGCGAATTTCGCCTATCATGCCCGCGCCCTCGGCGCGGATGCCTGCGTGGTTACACGCGTGGGCAGGGATGATTTCGGCCGGGCCATATTGCGGCGGTTTGAGGAGCAGGGGATCGCCGACGGCACCGTGCAAGTTGATGACGAAGTTGCGACCGGCACTGTTACCGTCATGCTGTCCGAGACTGGCATTCCCACGTATACTATCCACGAGAATGTCGCGTGGGATCGGTTGGCCGTTACCGCTGCTGCGCTCAACGCGATTCGCCGTGCCGATGCGATTTGTTTTGGCAGTCTCGCGCAGCGGAGTGACGAATCGCGGGCTGCCATCCAGCGCCTGGTGAGCGCCGCGCCGGCAGATTCCCTCCGGGTTTTCGATATCAACTTGCGCCAGAAATACTATTCCCGCGAGGTTATTGAAGAGTCATTACGTCTGGCCAACGTGCTCAAGCTAAATGATGGCGAACTGCCGATTCTTGCGGGTATGTTTGAATTGCCCGGTTCGACGCAACAGCAAATCGAACGACTGGCGCAGAGGTTTGGCTTGCAACTGGTCGCCCTGACGCGTGGTCCAGCAGGCAGCCTCTTGTTCAGGGCGGGAAAATGGTCCGACTGTCCATCCTTGCCGATCAAGGTAGTGGATACGGTCGGTGCCGGCGATTCATTCACGGCGGCATTGGTCATGGGGCAGTTGCAGCGAATGGAACTGGACGAAATTAACCATCTCGCGGATGAAGTCGCCCGCTACGTTTGCGCCTGCGCCGGGGCCACACCGTCATTACCCGAGTCCATCCGTCAGAGGTTCGGTTCCGGCTGTTGCCGGCGAAGGTCCGAGTTTAACTTAAACCACCCCGTCAGCACCTAATCAGAAACAATGAAACTACTCGAATTCACGAAACGTTGGGTGAAGTGCACAGGTATGGGCCGGCTGCTTCTGAAATCTCCGTCTCGCAACCCTATGCAATCTTGGCATTCTGCGCGTTCGTCCCGGGGCATGGGTGAGCGACCGGCAACCAGACTGCTCTCGGTACTGATGATGGGAGTCACATTCGTTTGTGGGGCGGCGAATTCCACGGGCTATTATTCTGAAGCATTTCGGCCACAATACCATTTTACGCCGGAGAAGAATTGGATGAATGATCCGAACGGCCTGGTATACTACGAGGGGGAATATCACCTTTTCTACCAGTATAATCCTTTCGGCGACAAGTGGGGACACATGAGTTGGGGCCACGCGGTAAGTCCGGACATGGTTCACTGGCAGCATCTGCCGCTGGCCTTGCCCGAGGCGGATGGCGTTATGATCTTCTCAGGCAGCGCGGTGGTGGATTGGAAGAATTCCAGCGGCTTCGGCAAGGACGGGAAGCCGCCGCTGGTGGCCATATATACGGGCTGTCGGGTGGACAGCGATGGCGTTCAATTTGAATGCATTGCATACAGCAACGACAAAGGACGCACCTGGACAAAATATCCGGGTAATCCTGTTATCAATCTGAATTCAAAGGATTTTCGCGATCCGAAGGTTCAATGGTACGAACCGACGAAAAGCTGGATTATGACGGTCAGCCTTTCGGCCGAGCACAAAGTTTGTTTCTATGGTTCGCCGAATCTCAAGGACTGGACGCTCTTGAGCAAGTTCGGTCCGGCGGGTGCCACTTCCGGCGTGTGGGAATGTCCCGATTTATTCCAACTGCCGGTTACGGGTACGGATGAAAAACGCTGGGTGCTCGCGGTGAATATCAATCCTGGCAGTATCGCGGGCGGTTCGGGCGGGCAATACTTTATCGGCCAGTTTGACGGCAAACAATTCACGCCCGACCCTGACTCGTTGCTGAAACCCACTCCGGAGTATGTTCCGCCCGGGAAAGTTATTGCCAACTTTGAGGGCCAGGATTACGGCGATTGGAAAACCACGGGTGAAGCCTTTGGCCCAGGTCCGGCGCAGGGGCGTTTGGCGGACCAAAACCCCGTGGACGGTTATCTTGGTCATGGCTTGGTCAACAGCTATTATCACGGCGACGCTACCACGGGGACACTCACTTCGCCGGAGTTTGAAATTACGAAGCCGTTTCTCAATTTCCTGATTGGCGGCGGTTCCCAAAAGGAAACACGCATGGATCTCATGGTTGGTGGCAGAATTGTGCGGACCGCTTCCGGTTCCGATGCGGAGCGCTTGGCCTGGAGTTCCTGGGACGTGCGCGAATTTCAGAATAAGAAAGCGATTTTGCAGATTGTGGACAGTGCGACCGGCGGCTGGGGCCACATCAACGTTGATCAAATCATGCTCGCCGATGCACCCGCTCGTCCTGCTTCCGAATCCGCGTTGTGGTTTGATTACGGCCCGGACTACTATGCCGCCGTTTCCTGGAGCGATATTCCCCAGACCGACGGCCGCCGGCTTTGGATCGGCTGGATGAGCAATTGGGAATATGGTCAGGACGAGCCCACTTCGCCGTGGCGCAGTGCGATGTCCATTCCACGAGAAGTGGGTTTGCGTCATACGACCGAAGGCATCCGGTTGGTGCAGAAGGCGGCGCGGGAGATGAAGACCTTGCGCGGAGAGCATTATCAATTCGAAGGCGGCGGCGTGGCTGAGGCCAATGCTTGGCTGACGAAAAATCACATTCAAGGCGACCAGCTTGAAATGGAAGCGGACTTCGATCCGCATGCATCCGGAGTGGAAGGCGTAAAAGTTTTGAAAGGTGCTGGCGAGGAAACGGTTGTCGGGGTGGATCGTGACAAGGGAACCGTGTTTGTGGACCGCGCCCACTCGGGCAACGTGAGCTTTAACCCGAAGTTTTCCGGCCGGTATGAGGCGCCGTTCGCCGCTCGTGACGGCAAAGTGAAACTGCACATGTTTGTGGATGCATGTTCGGTGGAAGTGTTCGTGAACGACGGTGAAAAAGTCTTTACCGTTCTGGCTTATCCCACAACCGGCGGTCGCGGCGTGGAATTTTTCGAATCGGAAAAAGGCGCGAAAATCAGTTCCGTTGAGGTTTGGCGGTTGAAATCAGTTTGGGAATGACGGCTGTCCGCGGTATTGATCGCCAGGAACTTCTCCAGAAGTTGAAGTCTGGGTTTGGGAGCAACCGGTCCACAAGCCGTTGTTTTTAATGAACGCTAGCCAGTTTTGCCAGTGGACGTCGTCCAGTTTCCTCGTCCGCCTCCTGGGCGGTTTAGGGGCTTTAATGCTGGCCGGGAGTAACCTCTGTGCCCAGGACCTTCTGCTGTCCGATTTTGAGGAAACCAATTATGCCTGGCTGCCCGGCGGGATTTGGTCGGCAACCGGCAATTGTTTTGGGACCGGTCCAGCGGCAGGCGCGTTGACCAATCAAAATCCCGTCACTGGCTATCTTGGAATTGGTCTGGTAAACACCTTCTTCGGCGGTGACGCTGGCACAGGCATGCTGACTTCACCGCCCTTTGCCATTGAACGAAGATACATCAAGTTTCTCGTGGGCGGAGGCAGTTACCGCGGCGAGGGCGGATACGGTGGTGAGACGCGAATTGACCTTTTGGTGAATGGTCAGGTTGTCCGACATGCGGCTGGCCCGGGGGAATGGGAGCATCTGGATTGGGAGCAGTGGGACGTGAGCCAGCTACTGGGCCAAACAGCTCAGCTTAGGGTTGTCGATACAGCCACCGGTGGGTGGGGACATCTCAACGTGGATCAGATCGTACAGTCAGATTCATCGCTGGCTGACGGTGTCATTATTCCAACCAATCGCTTCATAAATTTCCCGGTGAAGTTGAGCAGTCCGTACCGCGAGGTGGCTTTGTTGGTGAATGGCCTGGCCGCGCAGGAGTTTAAGCTCGCCCTCGGCACATCCACAAATTTTGATTTTTACGCTTTCTTGGATTTGTCGGCTTATCAAAACACGCAGATGATCGTGCGGGTGGATTCGACCAATGGCCTCCAACTTTCCGATTTTATCCAATCCAAGATGCCGGTGGCGACCGTCCCGATTTACCAGGAGTTGTTGCGGCCGATTTATCATTTCACGCCCCGCCGCGGATTCAATAACGACCCGAACGGGATGGTCTATTTGAATGGGGAATACCATTTGTGTTATCAGCACAATCCTTACGACGTCGTGGTGGGCAACCAGAATTGGGGCCAAGCGGTGAGCACGGATTTGGTGCATTGGGTGGAATTGCCCGAAGCGATTTACGGCGATGCGTTGGGGCAGGCCTGGTCCGGTTCTGCGGTGGTGGACTGGAACAACACGGCCGGGTTTGGTTCCAATGCGATTGTGAGCTTTTATACGAGTGCCGGCGGACATTCCAATAACAACCTGATGTCCGAAGGCCAGTTGTTCGGTCAAAGTCTGGCCTACAGTCTGGATGAAGGTCGGACGTGGATAAAATACCCGAACAATCCGGTGGTCCCGAATGTAGTGGGGGACAATCGTGACCCCAAGGTAATCTGGTATGCGCCGGGCCACAAATGGGTCATGGTATTCTGGCTCCAGAACAACGACTTCGGCTTTTTTTCCTCCCGTGATCTGATCCATTGGACCCAGACCTCCACTTTCACTTTTCCCAATGTCATTGAGGTGCCGGAATTGTTCCAACTCTCGTTGGACGGAAACACTAACAATCAACCTTGGATTTTTTACGCCGGCGCCGGACATTATTATGTGGGCCAGTTTGACGGCAATGCTTTTAGCGCCCGGTTTGGCCCGTTCAGCATTCGTAGCGGCAATTGCTTTGCCGCCGGCCAGACGTTTAACAACCTTCCGGCTACCGACGGACGACGCATTCTGATCGCAAACGCGACGGGAAACTTCCCCAACATGCCATTCAACGGCGGCATGGATTTTCCGGTGCAACTGACCTTGCAGACCAGCGGCTCGGCACCGTCGATTTTTGTCAATCCGGTGAATGAAGTGGCATGGTTGCGGACGAGCACAAATTCCTGGCACCAGCAGACGCTTCAAAGTGGCGTGAACGTCTTATCGAACTTAACTGGTGAGGCTTTTGAATTGGATGCCAAGTTGAATCCGGGAACGTCCGGCCAAATCAGCTTTGGTTTAGGTGGCACGCTGGTGACTTATGACAGTCAAAGCCAGCAGGTGGATTGTGAAGGAATTACAAATGTGCTGCGCCCTAGCAATGGAGCGGTCGAATTGCGCTTCCTGGTGGATCGCGGTTTTCTCGAAATTTATGGTAATGCCGGATTGCTCTATATGCCTATGAGCGTCAATCCGGTGGCGGGTCCGCAGCCTTTGAGCCTGGTTGCCAGCAGCACGGGGAGCGTTTTGGAGTCGATGAAACTCTATCAGCTCGGCTCGGCGTGGCCGGGTGCGCCGCCGTATATCATTTCACAACCGGGGCCAGCGGCCACCGTTCCCTTGGGGGGCGGCGCGAGCTTGAATGTGACGGCAACGGGATCGACCGTGCCTTTGACGTATCAATGGTTCAGCGATGACCAGCCAATTGCGGGGGCGACGAACAGCACCCTGTCAGTGCTGGCCGTACCGGCGACGAATGTGAGTTACCACGTCGTGGTGAGCAACGCGGTCGGTTCGGTGACCAGCGCTGTTGCCCCGTTGACCGTGCGGGCACCGTACACGGTGGCGTATTGGCGGATGGAGGGACAAATCACCGCGCCGAACAACGCGGGCGTGCCTTCATTTGTCGGCGTGGCGGACTCGGCGACCAATTGGGGCCAGGGTATTTACACAGCGGGCACCTTGCCGGCGGCGATTGATGATCTGATCACGTTTAATGGCCTGCCTGGCGGAGGGGTGAGTTTGAGCACGAATGTGGCGCCAGCCGGCATGTTTGTGAACGGTCATAGTGGTGGGGGCTTTTCGTACAATGCGGAAGCGCTGACCAATGTGGATGGCGCACTGTTCTTTCCGCAGGATCAATATGGGGACGAGCTGGATTTCACCGGGCCCTTTTCGGTGGAGTTGTTTTTCAAGACAGACGGCAATCGGAGCGCGGCGGGCATCCAACAATTGATTGCGCAGGGCACGGACACCGGGCAAACGTTCCGCTACGGCCTCAATGTTAACGAAGCTGGGCCGGGTGGAATCCGGTTTAAGCTCGCGAATAGCGGCCTGGGTCAGACCAACGTGGCGGACGTGACAGCCGCCAACTATGCGGACGGGCAGTGGCATTATATGCTGGCGGTGTATGACCCGCTGGGCGGCACCCACGGGCAGTTGCGGCTGACGTTGGTAAATCCGGACGGTTCACAAGCCAGTGCAACGAACAACCTGCCGGCGGGTTTTGTGCCGCTGCCGGCGACGGACAATGGAAATCTGTTCGTGGGCCGGAACACCTATCCGGTGGCAGCGAATCCGGAGACGTTTCTGGGATTGATTGACGAGGTGCAACTGACTGCTGGGGTGGTGTCGGACACCGGGCGAATTGGCCGGGTGCCCGCCGTGGACAGCCATCCGCGGATCAGCTGCGTTTCCGTAGGGACAAATGGGTTCAATTTTCAGTGGAACGGAGCGGCGGTGAACAGTTTTCTTGTGCAATCGACTCCGGAACTTGGTGTGGCATGGCAAACCATTGCCACCCTGCCCAGTGCGGGCAGCCAAAAATTCTATGCCGACTCAAATGTAAACCAAATGATCGGTACGACCCGTTTCTACCGAATTGTGTCCCAATAGACGACTGATATCAAAACCGCTGCTGTATCCCGGCTTGAATTGCTGGTTGACGCAACCAATACGGGTGACCAGGAACGCGTGTTCCGGTCGACGATCGTGCAATTGCGGTTTGACGATGAGGACACCATGATCGTTCCATGCAACAGTGAGGGGGGGGCTCGCCGCTTGCGCAACTCACTTCGTCGCCAGTTTGTCCAGGATCTGAATCGTCGTAGCCGGGCCGAGGTCGGCGGGCGGCGTCCACGCACGCAGGGCCCAGGCGACTTTTTTGTCCGGCGTCACTTCGATCGCCTGCACTTCCGCAGTGGTGGGATCCACCGGGCCATTCCACTGGTTGAACCAATTGTTGATGAGCGTGTTTCCGTTCGGCAAGCGCGTGGCCAGCTGCAGACTCGACGTCTTGAAATCCGGTGTGTCCTTCGGTGTCCATTCCCAGACGGTTTCGCCCTGGCGATTCAACTCGCGCACGAACCCATGGTTGCTGGCGACGAGGATATTGCCGTTCTTGAGTGGCGTGGCCGACCAGATGCCGGGCACGGGCTGGGACCAAAGCGCCTTGCCCGTCAAATCGTACTCAACGACTTTGCCCATGTCCATGTGGGCGACCAGCAAGGTGCCCGCGCTCGTCATTCGCGCATGGCGGAAGTGACCGTGCGTGCCTTTGGGATTGCCCACCGGCAGGATGAATTCATTCTCCACCTGGCCGTTGGCTTTGTTAATAACAATGAATTTGGCTGGATCGCCGTTTTGGATGAACCACACGCTATTGTTGCCGAACGGCTGCGCGGTGTGAATTTCCGTGTTCGGGGGCGCGTCGTGATTCCAGACCACTTCCTTGCCCGCTGTGATTTCCGTCACGCCGTGCTGGTGCGCGAATAAAATATCGCCGTTGGGCAGCAACGTCGCGTCGCTGATCTCCCCTTGCGCGGGATGCTTATAGTCCCAAACGATCTTGCCGCCGCGCACTATGAACATTCGTTCTTCCTTGGCCTCGCCCGCGTAAAAGAAATCGTGTTGCGCCAGGCCACTGCCGGGCAGGACTGCCGGCGCCGACGGGGTGCCGGTGGGGGCAGCCCGTTGATTTGTGGCCGGCAAATTGGCTGCCTGGGGTTGCGCGAGCGCGGAGCCGGCCAAGAGTGAGGTCAGCAGAATCGTTGACAGGTGGAATTTGTTCATAATATTGATTTGAGGGGCATAAAATTTTTACAGGTTGGGTTGGCGATCCACCGGCAACTCGGGTGGTGTACGAGACGATTAAGCCGAAAATGGGGTTGGATGAAAAGGGATGTTTTTTCGCGAGCGCGGGTTCTTTGTTCGTCAGCCGGAATTGTGGACGACTGGCGGAATCGGGGAGTGGAAGCTCGCCTTAGAATCCAAAGGGTGCCTTTCAACCACTCAATCAAGCTCCTGGCGTGTCCCATCCTGCCGCCAGTGCGCTGGCAAGCGGCCGGTGATTTGCTTGAAAACCAGATTCAGTCGGCGGCGATTGTTAAAGCCGCAGTCCTGGGAGATTTCCTTGAGGCTTCGCCGCGGTTCAGCCAGCAACAGGTCTTGCGCAAGACGAATCCTCTGCTGCACAAGGTAATTATGCGGTGTGCTGCCGATTGTCTCACGAAATCGACGGTCCAGGGTGGCGCGGGAAATCCCGACTTGGTCTGCCACCGTGGCGATGGAAATCGGTGCGGCCTGATTCGCCCGGATATATTCCACGGCGCGCGCGACGACGCGATCTTCAATCGCCAAGGTCGCGGTGGATGCCCGCTCGATTACGCCCAGCGGTGGCACTTCAATGAACCGCCTGACCGGGTATCGGCCGGACATCATCTGCTCCAAGTGTTCCACGACCAATTGCATCTGTGTTTCATGGTCCTCCTGCACGGCCGTCAACGGCACGGGACACAACGCGAGTATCTCGCTGTGGAGGCCGATGGACATCACGACCAAGTCGCGCGGAATTTCCAGGCCGGTCTCGCGGCAGACGTGCATCAGCACCGGCGCATCCCAGTCGTCCATAAAAATCAACGCCGCGGGTGGTTGCAGCCGGCGCACCCACTCGGCAAAACGTTTCCGTTCCCCGGCGGAAATGGGCTGGCGCAAAAATGGCTTCGGATGACGGAGGTGGAACAAACTGGCCTTCAGGCCTCGCGCTTGAATGGTTTTGAGAAACATTTTGGCGCGCTTGGGAATGCAGCCGCCCGGCACGATGACGCAGCCGAAACGGCGGAAGCCTTTTTTGAGCAGATATTCCGCGGCGACCCGGCCGAAGGTCTCGTAATCGTGCCGGACGGTTGGCACGCCTGGGTTGTCCTGCCACGAGGAAACATTGATCAGCGGAAGAGGCGTATTGAGCGCGGCACGCCTCATCGCCGGGGACAAAATGCGGACAATCGCGCCGTCGAAATTCACCTTGCGGAGGAATTGAAAGGCCTCCACCGTGGCTTCCGCGGCGAAGACAAAGCGCCAGTTGCCCATGCGCTCGGCGTAATTGGCGATGGCCACGCTGCCGAAGTTTTGGACCGATTGCACGACCGGCAACCCGATCACCGCGATGCGTCTCAATTTGGCTTTCATCGGGCTTTTCGGCCCCAGAATGGCTGAGTTGCCGGGGAAAGTGAAATTGAAAAATGAACAAAGTCCCGCGCTGCCGGCGCCGGGCAGACTTGCCGGCCAAGTCGCGGCGGTTTGCCACCAACAGGCCAAGGTAATCCCGGTTTTCCCTGGAAAAAGCGGACCCCGATTGTGAAAAGATGACACCTTTTGCTTTTCTGCTGTCAGTCAACAATGATGGCTAATAAACATTGGGTCTGGTTGCGTTCTGGATTCGGCATGCGGGCTGAAATGGCCCGTGTTGTTGCGCGCTCACAAATGATGTGGCTGGACAAATTAGAAGCAAGATGACACATGCCTGCTGAAAAAGGTCCGTTCATGGTCTGCCGCAAGACCGGCAAAATTGTGGGTCTCAATCGCAATTGCCGCTGGAGTCGGTGGTTTTTCCCCTTGCTCGGAGCGCTGGCACTGACCTGGTATCCGGCGCGAGTTGTTCCCAAACCGTCTCGAGCAAACTATCCCTGCCAACGGGTGGCGGCGCCGACGGCGCTGGGCGGACTGTCCTGTTTTTTGAGCATGTTCGGACTGGCAACCGCTTTTCGCAAGATGCGCGGGCATTTGCGTCAGCATCGCTATTTTGTGCCGAATGGAACGCTGGTCATCGACAACAGCGGCGGGCTGACCAAGGCCGAAGGGAAGGGTTTGTGGTGGGTGTGGCCGGACCCCCACGATTTGTATGCGCAAGACCACCCGCGAAGCAAAAATGATTTCAAGCTGTGGGACATTATTACGCTCTGGAACTGGAGCAGCGACCTCGGCATCGTTTTCAAAATCACGCCGAAAGACTGAAAGACTGACAGCTTGCTTGGCAGACATGGGGAGCCGTGTTAAACTTAATAACAGTTCAATTGAAAAACCTTTCAGACCAAGATTATTCCCCAGCGAAGGAAATTGGCGAACCTCTGAAGCAGTGCAGACGCGCGTTCCTGGCACTAATCTGGTTTGTTTTCAGCACCGGAGTTCTGGCGCAGTCCCCGGGAAGCAACAATCCACTTGAAAACGCACACGCCAATGCCATCGTGGTGGAAAACCATCCACTGAATCTTAAAACGAATCTTCAAGATTCGCTGGCCGAACGGGGTTCCTATAATTTCAGTGACATGGGTTCGTGGATTTGGGGAGCCAGAACGATGGACCGGCAAACCTGCCGATTTTGGAAGTCATTTGAAATTCCCGGCGCGGCCAAAGTGGCGTTGGCACGGCTGCGAATCACGGGAGACAACGAATATATTCTGTATCTCGACGGACGCGAACTGGGCCGGGACGCAGAGTGGCGGCATCTTTATGAATATGACATCACGGCCTTGTTGTCACCGGGCCGACACATTCTCGCCGTGGAAGATTACAACAGCTTCAACGAGGCGGGCATGATTCTCGGGTTGCAGATCGGGCTGGCTGATGGGCGCGTGATCTCCGTGAAATCGGACGAAAGCTGGGTCGTCGGTTGCGATGGTGTGCCGGGATGGGAAAATGTGCGAAACTGGCAAAGGGCGTCCGCTCCGCCGGCCTCGTGGCCGCCCGCGACCATTATCGCCCCCTGCGGCGGCGGCCCTTGGGCGGTCTCACCTTGGTTCATTGAAATTGTACCGCCATTGAGTCGCCACGTGGTCCCATTCTGGCAGACCGGCGGGTTTCAAATCGCGGTTCTGGTGGTCCTGGGTCTTCTATTCATCGTGACGCTTTGGGTCATAACGCAATTGGCCTTGCGCACGAAGGAGCAACGGCTGCTCCAGCGTGAGCGTGCCAGGATTGCGCGGGACATCCACGACGATCTCGGCATGAGAATGACCCAATTGGTGCTGCAAGGGGAGGTGGCTCAGAGCGAATTGCCGCCGAAATCCGAGCTGCATTCGCAATTAAGCCAGATGTGCGACGATGCGCGAGGATCGCTGCTGGCGATGGATGAGATTCTCTGGGCGATCAATCCCCGCCGTGACAACCTGCGCGAATTCACCACTTATGTCTGTCGTTATGCCCAAACTTTTTTGAAGGAAACTGCAATCCGATGCACATTGGATGTGGAACCAGAAGTCTCCGCTACCACCTTCAACCTGCCGCTTCGACGCAACCTGCTGCTGGCGGTCAAAGAGGCCTTGAACAACGCCGCCAAGCATTCCCAGGCTACCGAACTGGTTTTGCGGATTCACGGTCAGCGTCAGGGACTCATGGTGGTGGTACAAGACAATGGGCGGGGCTTTGACCCGGCCTTCGCCAGCCCGGACCGTAATGGTTTGGCCAACATGACCCAGCGCATGAAGGAACTTGGCGGGAGTTGCCACATCACCAGCCAGCCGGGCAATGGCTGTACCATTGAACTCTTCATGCCGCTGGTGAGCAGCCGACGACATCTCCTGCGGATGGATTGGTTGCGCAGGCTCAGGCGACCGCACAAAAACGACAATCAACCTCCGCAGGCCGCTCCCAAGCGGACCCCAAACTAATATGACCAAATCGGCCAAAGTGTCCGCCAAAAACCTCTTGAAAATCGCGCTGGTTGAAGACCAGCCGAAGGCCCGCGACAACTGGTGCCGGCTCATCAACTCGTTTCCAGATCTGTCGTGCATTTGCGCCTGCAAATCGGGCGAGGAGGCATTGCGGACCATTCCCGAAGTCCCGCCGGACGTGATTCTCATGGACATTTTTTTGCCGCGCATGTCGGGCATCGAATGCACCGCGAGGTTGAAAGCGATTCTACCGCAAACACCAATCATCATTCTGACCGCGATGGACGATGAAGAATTGATTTTCATGGCGCTGGAAGCCGGCGCGGATGGCTACTTGCTGAAACGAACCAAACCGGCAGATTTGAGGGATGCTTTGCTCGAGGTTCTGGAGGGCGGCGCGCCCATGTCCAGCGAGATCGCCCGCCGCGTCATCATATCGTTTCGGAGCAAGGCCAGGACCCGGGACGAGTCACTGCACTTGTCCACGCGAGAAGAGCAGATCCTGCTGCTGTTGTCGAAGGGTTGTTCCAACAAAATGATCGCGGATCATTTGGAATTGAGCGTGGTCACGGTCTGTCATCATCTGAAACACGTCTTCGAAAAGATGCATGTCAGCTCTCGCACCGAGGCGGCAATCTGCTATCTGAATTTGCACAATCCGCCGGACTGAGAGCCGGGTTGAAATTCAACAGAATCTTGTTAGG
>CAYTJG010000002.1:0-62463 GCA_964437865.1 uncultured Bifidobacteriaceae bacterium
GGCTGGCAAACGAAAAGCCCTGTCTTCACAAGGAAAACAGGGCTTTCAGACCGTTGAAGATGGTGGAGCCAAGGAGGCTCGAACTCCTGACCTTCTGAATGCCATTCAGACGCTCTACCAACTGAGCTATGACCCCATCAACGAAACGGTTCGTTAATTTAAATTTTTTACCGGGCAAGTCAATCCATTTTCTTTCATCGGTGAAATGAATTGAACCGGCGGCCTAAAATCCCTAGCGTTTTCGTGTGTCAGCGCCATTTCGAATTGCATTCCTCACCCACGAACCGTTCTATCCGCCTTCTGGCGGCGGGTCGGCCGAGGCGGTTTACCTGGTGGAGGAAATGGTACGGCGCGGCCATGCCGTCCGGGTCTTTGGCCCCCAAATTCCCGATGCCGAGGCGGTGGAACGCAAATTTGGCGTGAAGCTGCAGCCGTTCGAAAAATGGGAAATGGGGCGCTACGCGAAGCTGCGCAACCTGAAATACGTGGTCTATCCCTTTTTCCTGGAAAGATTGGTCGCCGCCGCCGGGGCAGGGCAATTCGACCTGATTTTTTCGCAGCACGCCATTTCCGCCGTGGCGGCCGGCCGGTTAAAAAAACGCCTCGGCGTGCCGGTGCTCATGAATTTTCCGGATCTGCTGACGGGGTTTATGGAAACCTGGCCGGCCTACGTCGTGCCGCCGCCGGTGGTTCAGGCTCTCATGCGTTACGAAATCTCGCTGCCGGTCCGGCATGCGGCCGATGGCGTTTGTGCCATTTCGGATGAATTCGCCGCCCGGCTGGCCGCCCGGGGGTATCCACGCGATAAAATCTGCCCGATTTATTACGGTTACGATGCCCAGACGTTTCCGCTGCGGGCAGGGCCGCCGGCGGCCGGTCCGGCCGTGGTGGTGATGCACGGTTCATTCGATGCCCATCATCTGGGTGCCATCGCCTTTGACGCCGTAAAATTGGTGACCGCCAAAAGGCCGGGAACGATCTTTCGCTTCGTTGGCCGTCGCACGCCCGGCCTGGAGAAGTTCCTGCGCCGCGCCCAAGCCATACCCGATTTCAGATTCGAAGCCGCCGGTTTCACGCCTTACGCGGAAGTCTCGAAGCAACTGGCCAGCGCCACGGTGGGGATCGTGCCGTACGAGGAATCGGCGGGAACCCATTGTGCCTTCGTGGCCAAGATCGTCGAGTATGTGGCCACCGGCCTGCCGACGGTTTGCACGCCGCTCAAGAGCGTCCAGGGCTATTTCAAAGATGATCCGCTGGTCAAATTCTCCAGTTTCGATGGCGTCGATTTCGGCCAAAAACTGTTGGCCTGGCTGGACGCGCCGGTGGCCAGTTGGTTGCCCCGGGCGGAAGCGTCGTCGGCCCGGGTGCGGGCCGAGTTGGACTGGCGGCCGCTGTGTCGCAAGGCCGTTGATTTCGCGGAGCAGATCGTGAGCGGAACCCGAAGTCAGCCGAAATCCTAAACGGTCTGGCGCTGGCGGGCCGCTTCGTAAAGGAACACCGCGGCTGCGGCGGCCACATTGAGGGAGTCCACGCCGTTGGCCATGGGTACGGCCACGGCTTCGTCGCAGGCGGCGAGCACTCCGGGCGAAATGCCGTTGCCTTCGCTGCCAAAGACCAGGCAGCAATCGCCCCGCAGATCTGCCTGCGGGAGAAACTTCATTTCCGTGTGTGGATGGGCGGCCAGGCAACGCACGCCGGCGGCGCGCAATCGGCCCAGCGTGCCAGCCAGCGTCGGCCCGGATTCCCGGGGCCGGCCTTTCAGTTCCACGACGGGCAGCTTGAAGATGGCCCCCATGGAATTGCGCACGGCCCGGCGTAGATAGGGGCTGCTGCTGGTTTCGCCTACAATCAGCGCCTGGGTGCCAAACGCCGCGCAGTTGCGCACCAGCAGACCGATGTTTTCCGCGCTGGTCAAGCCGTCCACCGCCGCCAATAGCTTGGGACCGGTGCGGTCGGCCAGCACCTGGTCCAGTGTGACCACGGCGGGAATCTTACCGATGGCCAGCACGCCCTGGAACATCTCGAAGCCTACGAGTGCCTCCAGCACGGATTTTTCGGTGACGGCAAAAACCGGAATCTCGCTCTCGGGGCGTGCCTGCAGGAGCGGCTCGAATTCCGCCAGGCGGCTCGCCGGCAGCAGGACCGAGCAGACGCCAAATGAGCTTTCCAAGAGCCGGCGCACCACCTTGTCGCCCTCGGCCACAAAAATCCCCTGGGCGGCGTGTTCAGTGGCGCGTCGCAGGGTGCGGTAGGGCGCCAGATCCGGCTGGTCCAGCGAGGCGATCGTTTGCACGCGGAGCATTAGGTCAGCTCCGAGGTTGGGCCGGGTACATCCTGTGCCGCAATGTGCAGTTGCACATGCGTGGCGCCGATTTGAAAAAGCTGCTCGGCCATGACGTGTTCCGCCAGTTGGGGCGTGTTGCATTCGCGGCTCAAATGGGCCAGGAAAAGCTGCCGCAAGTTGGCGGACATGATTTGCGCCACCGTGTCGGCGGCGGTCACGTTGGAAAGATGTCCGTGCCGGCCCAGAATGCGCTGTTTCAACGCCCAGGAACGACGTTTGTTCTCCTGCAGCATCTTAACATCGTGGTTGGACTCCAGCACCAGTACCTGGGCGGCGCGGATGCGTTCCAGCACCAGCTTGGTGGGATGGCCCAAGTCGGTCGCCACCCCGACGTTGCCGGACGGCGTGTGCAGAACGTAGCCGACCGGATCCTGGGCATCGTGCGGGATCGAGAACGTCTCGATGCTCACGTCGCCCACGTCCACCGTGGCGCCGGTTTCGAAAAGACGCCAGTCGATTCGGGACTTGAAGGTGTCGGAGTTTTCCAGCGCCTGGTTGGTCTTCTTGCTCCACTTTTCCTTGAACGCCCAGATGGTGCCGTCCTGGGTGCCGCGGTTGCAATAAACGGGGATATGGTATTTGTCCGCCAGGCCCAGCAGACCGGAAATGTGATCGGAATGCTCGTGGGTCAACAGGATGGCGGAAAGGTTCTCCGGCGCCTTGCCCAGGCTGGCCAGGCGCAAGCGGATCTGCCGGGTGGAAAACCCGGCATCCACGAGAATGCGCGCCTCGTCGGTTTCCAGGTAGGCGCAATTGCCTGCCGAACCGCTGCCGAGAATGGTAAACTTTACGGACACGACACGAAGTTAGTGGGCCGGGCGGCCGCGGGCAAATTTTTTCATGCGAAGTCGCGGCCACCCGCCGTGCCGGCCGGCCGACAGTTTCCGCGGCTAATTCTTCGGAATGATCAAGAATTTCAAAAAAGCTGGTAACCGCGAGTGGAATCGGCCAGTCTGTTCTATAATACCTCCATGAAAACCACCCACTCCTTCTCGCGCCGAAACTTCATCAAATTGGCCGCCGTTGCCGGCACTGCACCGCTGGTCTTGCGTTCCGGCGTCTGGGCGGCTGACGGCGCGCCCTCGCGGCAATTTACGCTGGGGTTCATCGGCGTGGGCAAACAAGGCGATGGTCTGCTGCATGGCTGCCTGCCCCGCAACGATGTGAAGGTGCTGGCCGTGAGCGATGTGGATACCACCCGGCGTGAAGCCGCCCGCAAGGCGGTGGATGAGCATTATGCCGACGAGGCCAAAAGCGGCGCGTACAAGGGCTGCGCCGCCTACGCGGACTTCCGCGAATTGCTCGCGCGGCCGGATATCGATGCGGTGGTGATTGCCACGCCGGATCACTGGCATGCGCTGGTGGCCATTGCGGCCGCCCAAGCCGGCAAGGATATATATTGCGAGAAGCCCATGGCGCATACGGTGCTGGAAGGCCGGGCCATGGTGCAAGCGGTGCGCAAGCACAAGCGGGTCTTTCAAACCGGCAGCATGCAGCGCTCCATGGGCGAATTCCGGGCCGCCTGCGAACTCGTCCGCAACGGCGTGCTGGGCACAGTCGGCCGGGTGGAGGTCTCCGTCAGCGGCCCGCCGGTCTTTTGCGACCTGCCGGCGGAAGCAGACGAGCCCGGCTTGGATTGGAGTTTCTGGCTCGGGCCGGCCCCCATGCGGCCCTATAACTCCGTACTCAGCCCGCGCGGCATGCCCCAGGGATTTCCCGACTGGCGCCGCTACCGTGAATATGCCGGCGGCGGCGTTTGCGACTGGGGTGCGCACCATTTTGACATCGTACAGTGGGCCTTCGGCTACGACGACAGCGGCCCGGTGGAGTTCTTCCCCGCGGAAAAACCCAATGCGCAGTCAGGGGTGCGCTGGCATTATGCCAACGGTACGGAGGTGATTCATCACCCTGGCAACGGCATCACCTTTTATGGCGACAAGGGCAAGATTGAGGTTAATCGCGGCCAATTCAAGCTCTGGCTGGGCGACCAGTTGAAATCGGACGCCATGGACGATTACTCGCCGCTGCTCAAGGAATTGCTGCCTGCCAACGCCGTGCGGCTTTACCACAGCACCAACCAGCTTAGCGACTGGATCAAGTGCATGGCGTCCCGTCAGCAACCCATCTGCGACGTGGAAATCGGCCAGCGCTCCGCGACCGTTTGCAACCTGGTCAACGCTGTCTATTTCAGCGGCCGCGGATTCAAATGGAATCCGCTTAAGGAGAAGTTTGCCGATGGCACGGGCGACCCGTCCTTCCTCACCCGGGAATATCGCGCGCCTTGGAAACTGGTCTGAAATAGGTTTTGTCTTTCCCTCGGGTTCCGGCCAAAGTTGACGCATGAACGTCAGCTTGTCCTTCGCGTGCTGTTTCGTGGCCGCGGTTGCCGTCGCGGCCGATTCTTCCGACCTTTACCATCCGGGCTGGATTGATTTCAACAAGGACGGCAAACGAAATGTCTACGAAGACCCCGCCCAACCGGTGAACCGGCGGGTCGATGACTTGTTGCGGCGCATGACCGTGGCGGAAGAGGTTGGCCAACTCTGGCAAGTGGATTTGCCTCACACGCTGGACGCCGCGGCGCTCGGGCGTCTGCGCCGGGGTGAGGTGGGCTCCTATTTGGGCAGCGACGCCACCCTGGAATCGCCCCTGCTGCGCAATCAACTCCAACACGTGGCGGTGGAGCAAAGCCGGCTCGGCATCCCGCTGATTCTCGGGCACGATGTCATTCACGGTTTTCGGACGGTGTTTCCCATTCCCTTGGCGCAGGCCTGCGCTTGGGAACCGGCCTTGTTCGAGCAAACCGGCACCATCGCCGCCCGGGAGGCGGCGGCGGCGGGCATCGATTGGACCTTTGCCCCCATGGTGGATCTGGCCCGCGACCCGCGCTGGGGCCGCATCGCCGAAGGGTTCGGCGAGGATCCCTGGCTGGGCGAGTTGGATGCCGCCGCCTCGGTGCGTGGCTTCCAGGGCACGAACGTCCGGGCCGCGGATCGCGTGTTGGCTTGCGTGAAACACTATGTTGGTTACGGCGCGGCCGAAGGCGGGCGCGATTACAACACCACTGAGATCTCCGAATTCACGCTGCGGAATTTCTATCTCCCGCAGTTCCAGGCGGCGGCGAATGCCGGGGCACTCACCTTCATGAGCGCCTTCAACTGCCTTTCCGGATTTCCCGCCAGCGCCCATCGGCATGTGCTCTCGGATATTTTGCGCGATGAATGGAAATTTCCCGGTTTCGTGGTGAGCGACTTCGAGGCCGTCGGTGAGTTGATGGATCATGGCGTGGCGGCCAGTGAGGCGGACGCTGCCCGGCTGGCGCTGACCGCGGGCGTGGATATGGAGATGGTTTCCCACACTTACCATGACACCCTGAAACAACAGGTGGAGCAGGGGAAAGTCTCGCGGGCGGTCCTCAACGAGGCCGTGCGGCGCGTGCTCACCGTCAAATTCCAGAAAGGCCTTTTTGACCATCCCTACGCCGACGAGTCGCTTTTCGCCAATGCCTACCTGCGGCCGGATGCCTTGGCTTTGTCGCGGGCGGCGGCGGCCAAGTGCTGTGTGCTGCTCAAGAATGAAAACCATGTGTTGCCGCTGGTGCCGGGTGTGAAGAAAATCGCGCTCCTCGGCCCGCTGGCGGACGCGGCGCAGGAAATGGTGGGGCCGTGGCATTCGCGCGCGCATGCCAGCGAACTCATGTCGCTGGCGGCCGCCCTGCGCCTGGAGGTCGGGGCGGATACGGCCATTACCCTGGCCCGCGGCTGCGCCCTGGTCGAGCCCGGCGTCAACAAGGTTCCGCTCAATATCACGGACTTTTCGCCGCTGAACGAAAGTGCCACCACCGCCAATGAGCTGGCCGCGGCGGTGGCCCAAGCCCGGGCGGCCGACGTGGTGGTGCTCGCCTTGGGGGAACCGCTGGACTGGAGTGGTGAGGACGGCAGCCGCAGTGAACTCGGCCTGCCGGGAGCGCAGCAGCAATTGTTTGATGCCGTGGTGGCCACCGGCAAACCCGTGGTGGCGGTGCTGTTCAACGGCCGGCCGCTGGCCATTCCCCAAATCAATGAGCAAGCCGCCGCTATCCTCGAAGCGTGGTTCCCCGGCACGCAGGGCGCCAACGGCGTGGCCGACGTGCTGTTGGGCCGGGCCGAGCCGGCGGGACGTTTGACCGTGACCTTCCCGCGTAGCGTGGGTCAGGTGCCTTTCTACTACAATCACTATAACACCGGCCGGCCCGGCTTTGGTCCCTACAAGGGCAACTACGTGGACATCGCCACCACGCCGCTGTATCCGTTCGGTTTCGGCCTGGCCTACACCACGTTCGATTTCGGGCCGGTGCAGTTGGCGACCAATGTAGTTTCCCTGCGGGGAAAACTGCAGGCGCAGGCGACCATTAAAAACACCGGCGAACGCGCCGGCACCGCGGTGGTGGAATTGTACGTGCGCGCCTTGGCGGCCAACGCCGGCCCGCGGCCGGTGCGGGAATTGAAGGGGTTTCAGAAGGTTCAGTTGGCGCCTGGTGAAGTGCGCAAAGTCAGCTTTGAACTGTCCGCCCATGACCTGGGATATTACGACTCGGCCGGCCACTGGCTGGTGGAGTCCGGTCAATATCAGGTCTGGCTCAGTCCGGATTCCGCCACCGGCGAACCGGTCGCCTTTGAGTTAAAATAGCCATGGTGTCGGGCCAGCCTCGGCCCTCAGCGGCCCCCGGCTACATGGGAGCCGCGGCCGGGAGGGAAGAAACGAAAAGTATCACTTGTCGAGGAGTGCCCCTTGCACGAAAATGAAATACCAATTTCCCAGGAGCGGTTTCGGTGCCAGACTGCAAACGCGAGACTCGTCCCAGGCAAAACCTGAATTGTGCTTTCCAGAAATGCAACCATCGGTTGCGCCTCTCGTCGTATGAAAAATCACCTTAAACCTATTGTTGCGTCAGCCCTGGTCGCCGCCGCGATTGCCGTCTGCGCCCAAGACTCCACCACCCATATCACCATCCGGGCCGAATCGCTGGTGACCGGACGCATCGAGCCGACCTTGTTTGGCAACTTCATGGAGTTATTGGATGACGTTGCTCCGGGTTCGTGGGCCGAGTTGTTGAACGACCGCTCCTTTGCCGGGGTCGTCCCGGCAGCGGATTGGGTGTATTACGATGGCTCCCTGGATATTTGCGATCGGCAATGGGACACCAATGCCACTTGGAGCTACGACATGGACAACCCTTTCAATGGGACACGTTGTGCCAAACTGACCGCCGGTGTCGACCCCGGCAGCCTGACCCAGTCAGGCCTCTCCGTGCGCAAAGCCATGGATTACAATTTTTCGACCTATATCCGGGGAGACAAAGACTTGAAAGTGACTGCTTTGTTAAAATGCCTCCTGCCGGACGGACGATGGTTCAAATTGGCTTCGGCAGAACTCCCGTCGCCGCCACCGCAATGGGGAAAATGCGCGGTCAAAATGACCGCCATCGGCCAGACCGATCACGCCGTCTTTGAATTGCGTGCCGAGGGCCAAGGACACATTTGGGTCAACAAACTTTCTCTGATGCCCGCCGATAATCAAAACGGCTGGCGGGCTGATGTCGTGGCGGCGATAAAAGAAATCCGTCCGGGCATCCTCCGTTGGGGCGGCTCAGCCGTGGACCCGGGCGGCTACCGCTGGAAAAATGGCATTGGCGACCGCGACCGGCGCACGCCCTGGCCTAACCAAAACTGGGGCCGAATCGATTCCAATGATGTCGGCATAGGCGAGTTCTGCCAATTCTGCGAACTCATCGCTGCCGAACCGCTGATCTGCGTGAGTTTTTCCGACGGCGCAGCCAGCGCCCATGACTTGGTAGAGTATTGTAATGGCGGCGCGGACACCCCTTGGGGCGCCCGGCGAGCAGCCAATGGTCATCCGGCACCGTATCATGTCAGATTTTGGGAAGTGGGCAACGAAATCAATGGTGATGACTCCAATTATCTGGATCAGTTTCCCGCCTTCATTGCGGCGATCCGCGCCGCCGCTCCGGGAGCGTCCATCCTCACCTCCTATCCCTCGCAAAAGCTGCTGGACCGGGTGGGACGCGACATTGATTTTGTCTGCCCGCACCACTACACAACCGATCTGGAGGCGTGTGGCTCGGAATTGGCTCGCATCGGGGAGATGATTGACCGCACTCCCGGCTGCTCCCATATCAAGATCGCCGTGACGGAATGGAACATTGACGCCGGTGCGTGGGGGTTGGGACGGGCACGCCAATCCACTCTGCTTGCGGGTTTGGAAAATGCCCGCTATATGAACCTCCTGATGCGCCACTCGGACAAAATCAAGATCGCCAACCGCTCCAACTTGGCCAATAGTTATTGCGGCGCGACCATTCTCACCGCCGCCTCCGGCACCGGCGTGCTGCGCCAGCCCAGTCACTATGTCATGAAACTCTACTCCCTCCACGCCAAACCCATTCCCCTATCGGTGCAAGGGAATAACAGCCGGCTGGACCTTTTCGCCTGCGGTTCGGACGACAAAAAATCAGTCGTCGTTTTCGCCGTCAATCCGACGGGTGACGCAGTGCAATTAGTTCCGGATTTTATCGGTTTTGTTCCGCCCCTCCACTTGGTCCGAGCTGAAGCAGTTAGCGACATTTTGAACCGCCGGCAGCCCGATGTGGAGAATCATTGGCAGGAACCGGAGCGTGTTAAGATCACTAGTCTGCCGGCGCGGGGCGGCTTGGTGGAACTGCCGCCTCTTTCCGTCACCGCGCTCGATTGCGCCATCGATTAAATGCTCATTTTCCAATCCCCAGATTGGCAAATTTACCATGGCGTCTGACCCCTCACTCATTGTTGCAGGCGGAAGAAGCCACCGCCGCCCGCATGGTTCGGTACCGCGGTGGTCCAGCGATTCCCGAGTAACAAAGGAACGTTTGTAACGAACGTCCAATTGGAGGTCAGATCGGAGGTAAAGCAGGGGGTGAAAGCTCCCAGGTTGGTCGGCCAGGATATGGTAAGCTCGTTGGTTGAGGCCTTGATGGATAACGGCGGCGGAACCACCGAAAAGGGGTTCGCCGGTGTGTACGGCGTGGTCAGATTATAATCCAGCCAGGCGAAAAGCGGATTGTTGGCTCCGGAATTGACGTAGTTGTATCCATGGTAGGCGTAGTTGCCGATGAGCTCAGATGCCTTGCCCGGGAGGCCGGCGGCCACGCCGAACGCCACGTGGTACGGCGGGAAATTGCTGGCGCCATTGTAAGTAATGTACGCGCCGTTATTAATGAGGTGCAGCACGCCGCCGTTTACACAACTGCCCGCGTAGGCATGATCGAGCATGTGGACGGAATCGAGGCCGATGTCCCCGCCGCCGAGGTTGAAATCGTAAGGCCCTAAGGCGGGCAGTCCGCCAAAGCCGAACAGGGCGGAGTTGAACCAGCGCGCCGTGCCCTCAAATCCGCCGCTGGTGACGATGCCCACGGCGTTGCTTTGCAGGTCGGGATAGTCGGCGAAAATGGCGAGCGTGGAATTGACAGTATTGAAATTGCCCGCGCTGGCGGCATCAAAGCGAAAACCTTCCAGGGTTTCGTCGCACATGGTGCCGATGCCGGTGACGTTTGGACCCAGACCATTTTCGGAAACGTTGTGCACGAAGGTATGGGAAGGAATCACAAAATCCTTTACCAACAGCTCCGTGCAATTACCGAGCACATACATTTGCAAATTGTGTTCCGCAAAAGCGAGTACGTTGGGCCGGGCGCCAGTCCCCAGATCGCTGGCGGAATCGTAGTTATCCCACCAGTAGGTCCAGTTGCCCTGGCAATCCACAATCGACCCGGAAGATCCATTGCCCACGACATAGCCACGATTCAATGCCCAGCCATCCACCATGTAGAGCAAATGGTTCGGGCAGGAGTAAGTATCCAGGTCGACGTAAAAATAGGGGTTCGGGCAAACCACCCCGATGGCGTAGACATTGCCGCCGCGGCCTTGAATGGTGGGCGGGTAGGGGATGCAATTGCTGTTTTGCGCCTCGTAGCTGATGGTGAGGCCAACCAACCCGCTGTTGGCTTCCAGGGCGAGGGCGACCGGCCCGTTGGTGGCGCCCTGGCCGCCGTAGGGTTGCAGCACTGCGCCTTTGGCCACGCCGTCCGGACCGGGCCAGGTGCGATGCCGCATTTCGTAGGGCCCGCGCAATTCCACGCCGGCCGGCACGTCCAAGGTATTCGTGAATTTGTATTTTCCGCCGGGCAGGTAGACGATGCCGCCGCCGTTCGTGCCGGCGGCCGCGAGCGCGTTTTGAAGGGCCACGGTGTCGTCGCTGCTGCCATTACCCGTGGCCCCAAAATTCGTCACCAGAAACAAATTTGTCCGGGCTGGCTGGCGCGACCCATAGTCGGCCATCACGCTGATCCATTCAACCATCGGCAAGGGATTGGCGATGGCCCGGCGGCCATCCACCAGGAGTTGGTTCGAACTGCCCGCGTTGATGAGGAGCGGCGCGGGATGGAAGGCACAACCGGTGAAACCGGCGCGGGTGGCACTGGCGCTCAACACGCATTGCGTGGTGCCGAGCAGCGTGGAATCCACCACATTGAACACTCCCGGGCCGGCCAACCGCAGGGTGTTGGATATCGTGCAGTCCTGGAATTGCATCCAATTTACCCAGTCCAGCCCGGTGGAATAAACTGCCGTGCCGCTCCGTCCAATCAACTCGCAGTGGTCAAGTTGGAGGTTGGCGTCGCCGGTCGTATTCGTTCGCGTGACCGCAATATCGCCGTCCAAAGTGAAGCGCGTGAATTGTAATCCGCTTTGCCCGGACATTGCCTGCGCCAGCAATGCGGTGGCACAATTGCTGACGGCACCGCCGTAAAAGGTGGCGCCCGGCACGCCATTGGTGCTCTGGCTGGCTTCGATGCCGATTTGGTAGCCGCTGAGATTGACATCGATGCAAATCTCGCCATCGACCCGGCGCAGGCGCAGGCCTTCGCCGTTCGTTCGCATCCACGCGGCATAGGCGCCGCCAGCGGTGGGCGCATTACTCAGTCCCGACCCGGCCCAGACAGCCGGCGAGAAGCGGATGTCCTCCAAGTGGCTGATGTCGGCAATCATATCCAAATCAATTCCCAGGCGCAGCGGTGTGCCGATGACTGTGGAGAGAATATGCTTGGCTCCCGCCGTGGGCGGGGCCACTTGGATGCCTTGGTAGGAATTGACGAGCACGACGTTTTGCACGACGCAATCGCCGTAGAGCCCAATGGTAAACGGGTAGGCGATGAGCTCGTTTGGGTTTTGATCGGGATACCACAGGTTGACGTCGCGCAAGGCCGTGGAGCCGTTCAAGAAAATGAACGGCGTTGCGTTGGACTGGCCGGCGCCACCATGGATTTTGAAGGTGGTGCCCACCAAGCCGTTGCTGCCTTTCGTCCAATCCTGCCAATCGCCATGCAAGGTCACGCCGGCGGGAATCGTCAGATTCGTATAAAAGGCATAGTTGCCAGCGGGCACATAAACCACGCCGCCGCCAAAGCCGCCGGCCTGGTAAACCGCGTTCATTGCGTTTTGAAATGCGGCGCTATCGTCGGTGATGCCGTCGCCCACCGCGCCGTACTGTTGCGGCGTGGTGGCGGCCACGACGATTTCATTGGGGTTCAGCGACGGGATGAAGACTCTCGGCCACGGGCCGGGCGGGATATGGCTGGCGGTGATGGTGGTGGCACCAGGATTGAGATTGTTGTAATCCACCAGCACCGTGCCCGCGCCGCCGTAAGCAGTGATTTGGCCGCCGGCAACGAAGTTGTTCACGGCGCTTGCGAAATCTCCCGCAATGATGACGGTGCCGCCGGCCACGTCGAACGTGGAGCCCGCGCCGAGGGATTGAGTCGGCTGAAATTGCCGCAGATTCAAAACGCCGCCATTGACATGAACGTGCCCAACGCCGCCGTTCCAGCCTTCGCCGAACATGCCGGAGACCAGGATCGTGCCGCCATTCAACGTCAAATTGCCGGTGGCACCGGAATTAAGTCCAATCCATAAATGACTGGGAAAGGTCGCGGTGCCGCCGTTTTCCACATCCAGCGAGCCATTGCCGCCATAGCCGATGGCACAGTACTCAAAAGCGGGCGCGAGTTTGCCGCCATTCGTGACGATCAGATGACCGGCGCTGCCCGCGGCGTCGGCCACATTCATGCGCTCACAAACCGCGGTGTCGGCGGTAGCATCCACGACGCAGGCATTAATCGATGACACGTTGGCGAAGGTATTGGTGTCCGGGATGAGGCCCGTGGTCCAGTTGGTGGGGTTGCTCCAGTTGCCGGGATTCGTGTCTGGGTTCCAAAGAGCGGCCACCGCCGCTTGGACTTGGATGGCCGGAATGACCAAAAAAAGAGCGCCCAAGGTGACCAGCACCTTAAACGGGGATTGCATTTTGATCATGGGCATCTTTGCGGGCGCGCGGCAGCGTCATGGCTGCGGGGTCCCAACGCTTGATTCGTCGGCCCTTTTACTTTGGCGGAGCCTGGCCACGGGGTCGTGGCTCACTCCGCCTAAAATAGCATGCCCTGCCACCAAGCATGAACAATATTGGAACGCTTTGAAGACGCAGGCGGTATCCCCGATTTCGGGGAAGTTGGCGGTCGGGGTCCCGGCGGTTCAGTTCAAGGCGTTTGGATGAGGTAAAACGTATGGCGGACGCTGCGATTCACGGAGTAGGTGATGGTGTTGACGGCGTTTCCACTGGTGTTGAAAACATTGGTGGCAATGAGGTCCACTGGCTGCGTGGCAGGGCGCGGCTTTGCGAGCGCGCCTGCGAATCAACGTGTGCAAGTTCACCCAACGCACCGCCCTGACATCATGCTCCGCCCCAAACTCATAAATGTTGGTCCCAGAATATACTCACCGCTTCACCTAGAGCGGCGGCATGGCGGACGCGTAGGAATCTCCACCAGGGGGGAAACAAACGGCGATAACGCGCTTCGCCGAAGCGGGAATCAACCAGTAAAACCACACCGCGATCCGTATCTGACCGGATGACCCGGCCCACGGCTTGAAGCACGCGGTTCATGCCGGGAAAAGTGTAAGCGTAATCAAAGCCGGCGGCATTCTGCTGCTGGAAATAATCACGGATCAGATCACGTTCCACACACAGTTGCGGCAGTCCCACCCCGACGATGACGGCACCGATCAGACGCTCGCCGACCAGGTCAATCCCTTCGCCGAAAATCCCGCCCAGCACGGCGAAGCCGACGAGCGTTTCACCATGCTCGCTTGAAAAGGCAGCCAGGAACGCATCGCGTTCCAGTTCAGCCATGCCGGGACGCTGGATCAGTACCGTCACCGACGGGTGGCGTACCTGAAATGCCCGGAGCGTGTCGTGGAGGTATTGATACGACGGAAAATAAACCAGGTAGTTTCCACGCCGGCCTTGCACCAAGGTCCCAATCGCCTCCACCACTTCGCCGAGCGAATCTGCCCGGCCCTTAAAATTTGTCTGAATCCGGTCCTGAACCAGCACGGCCAGGTTTTCAGGCGGGAATGGCGACGATAATTGCAGCACGGGGTCTTCCGGTGCACCGCCCAGGAGAGTTCGATAGTAATCCATCGGCGTGAGGGTGGCGGAAAAGAAGATGGCGGATTGGCCGCGAGCCAGCGCCTTCCGAAGCAATAAGGAAGGATCCAAACAAAAAAGACGCACCTTCATTGCCGGGGTGCTTTCGATGAGGGTCACAAATCGCTCATCGTAGACCTCGGCAGTGCGCCTGAAAGAGTGCAGTTGAAAATAGAGCGAAAGCAGGGCTTCGCGAAACCCGGCCGGCTGATTTTTAACCAGCCAGATCTCTGCCTCGTCGAGAGCGGTTTCGAGTGGCTCGATTAAACTATCCGGGAATTCGGGGCTGGTGCTGACCCCGTCTGCTTCATTCCGGATGGTTGCGGCTTTCGTTGGAAACAAATTGAGTTCAACCGACGGATCTGACGCTTCGGCAGATTCGTCGCTGGATCGGGCAGAAGTTCCGAGCCTCCGCATGGCGGTGTGCAATTGGGTCAGCGCTTTGGCACAGCGGGGCACCGCTGGTTTGATGGCCCGCTTTACTTCGAGAATCTCCCTTCCATCCAATTCGGCGGAAAACATTTCGCGCGCCCGGTCCACGAGGTTATGCGCTTCATCCACGAGGAAGGCATACGCACCGCCGTCGTCTTCGAAGTGCTGCCGCAGATAAACCTGCGGATCAAAAATGTAATTGTAATCGCAGACCACGGCATCGGTCCACACGGAGACGTCCAACGAAAGCTCGTATGGACAGACCTGATGTTTCTGCCCCAGGGCTTCGAGGACCGGGCGTGTGATTTCTTCCTGTGCCAACGCCTCGCGAACCGCCGGCCTGAGGCGGTCGTAATATCCCCGTGCCAGCGGGCAAGTCATGGGATCGCAAGGGTGGCCATTGCGAACGCACACTTTTTCTTTGGCGGTAAGGGTCACAGCGCGCAGTTTCAAACCAACCCGGCGCAAATCTGCCAGCGCCTTCTCAGCGATGGCGCGTCCGACCGTGCGCGCCGTCAAATAATAAATGCGCTCGATTTTTCCCCCACCCAGCGCTTTGACGGCCGGAAACAGCACCGAAATGGTTTTCCCGATGCCGGTGGGAGCAGCGAGAAACAGCCGGCCACCATTGGCCAGCACGCGATAGGCGGCCACGGCCAGCTCGCGCTGGCCTGGGCGATACGCCGGGAACGGAAAAGCCAGCGTGGTAATGGAGGCGTTGCGGGCAAGGCACCAGTGATGCCGCTCACGCAACCAATCAACATATACAGCGGTGGTCGTGGCAAAGAAATCGGATAGCTCGGTGAACGCAATGGTCTGGCGAAACTCGGTCACTTGGCCAGCCGGTAGTTCCAGGTATACGAGTTGGACAACGAGACCGGCCAAGGAGTGTTCCTGGGCATGAATGAAGGCGTAGAATTTTGCCTGCGCCCAGTGTAGTGGATCGGCCTGGTGATCCCACGTTCCCTGGACGGTTTTGATTTCCTCCAGCAACACTTGTTGGGAGGTAACAAGTAAACCGTCAATCCGGCCCCGGATGAGAAGCGTGAATTCCTCCGTTTCCACCTGGTATTCCAGGGGCAGCTCGGTCAGATAACCCGTTGGGCGCGAGCGCTGGATTTTCTGGTGGCCACGAATTCCAGCGAGGGCCCGGTCGGAGCTGACGAACTCGCGCGCGCCGCCGAGATCGCCCTGCCGAAGGACAAACTCGACCAAGTCGCGCACCGAAATCCGGTGTACTGGTTTTGATGCGGGGAAACTCACGGATGGTTCCAATGCTCGCTAGTCTTTAACCGCCAGCCCGGCAAGAGACTAAAGTGGACCTCGGGCCGCGTCAACGCCGGCTCAAACATCCCGGGGGCCAAGGATCATTGGCCGAGCCGGAGAGCGCCAACGGCTTTGCCACCTCGACAGATGAGAAAAATGGCGGTCAAATTCAACCCTAACCGGAGTGGTTATTGAGAAGGGAGCCAATCCAGGGCAGCCCCCTGGGCCGACCGGTCGGCTGGATTAGAATTTATAGCCGATGCCGGTCACGAGCCGGACGTCATTCTTTTGGTGATCGGCCGCGGGTTGATTGTTGAAATTGTCATCCAAAACCGCCTTCAAAGTGAAGGACCCGATCAGTTTGGTTTCAGCGCCGAGTTCAAAATTGATCAGATAATTGTCCCAGCGATCGACTTGGGGCAGAAATTCCACCGTCTGCCAAATGCGGGTGGAGTCGTCTATTTTGTACTCAAATTTGTCGGCGAACCGCAGGGTGGCAAATGAATCGGAACCGTTTTCCTCGGACTGTATCTCATAATTGACGCCGCCCCCGAGCGCGAACGAGAGGTTGGTGTTTTTTAGCAGGTAATACCCCACGCCCGGCCCAAGGATAAACCGGTAGTCGACATCGGCGATGTAATCCCGCAAGGCTTCGGTGCGGGTGTAACCGTAGAATCGATCGCTGAAGAGGTGGTTCCATTGAAAAATTCCTTTGTCGTTGTCGGCCGTTTGTTTTGAATTCTGCTCTCCATAGGCCAGACTGGCTTCGCCGGAATATTCGTTGTCGGGCGTTTTTCTGGTGGTGGTGTAATCTGCGGAAACCAGGGTGGTATCTGTGTTACCCCGGGCGAGCGTCAGCCCGGCGGAGATGGAATTATTCCAGGGATATTTTATGGCCTGGTGTGCCAGCGGCGGCGTCACCGGCTTGGAGGAGGTGGCCGGCGGTGGATGGGCTGGGGGCGAGGTGGGTGCGGCCGGCGGTGGGGCGGCGGCCGTGGTGTTGGTGACCGTCACCACGTTGGTAATGGTCACCGTGACGTAGTTGGTGACGGTGATGAAGTTGGTTTGGGCGGAGCAAATCCCGGCGAGGGGTCCCAGGACAAGGGCGGAGGCGATGAATATTCTACTGGCGCTCATGGGTCGGATGTTTGCGGCGATTGCCCGTTTGGCGGGTTGTTCATGGTCTTAATTGCTTGGTCGGAAAGGTGCGGCGGGCGAGGCTTGCCCGACAGCCGGTTGAATGATCCAAAGAACGAGTGGTGACCGCACCCGGCCGGCATGATTTTCAAAGGAATCAGCGATTCCGCCGGCCCAGCCTGCAATTTTTCTTATGCCGGCCCGCCAACCATTACCGGGGCAGGGGATGAATATTGCGAAGAACTTTAAAAATTCTCCGTTTCCGGGGATGGTGGATAATTGCAACCACGACGAGACCGTCATTTTCCATCGACGGGTGTTTTCGGTCGTCCGGAAAGCGCGGCCTCCTCAAGCTTGGCGGCAAACCCCGGTTCGCCGCCCCGCGACCGGGGCGGTCCTCTGGCGAGGCTGGCCGACTAAGCTTTCATCCCAAGCCTCCGCCTGTTCAGCCCGCCTCACTTCGCTGGTGCCGCCGCCCCCTCGGCTTCCCCGAGCACCCAGCCGCCGCCCAAGGCCTTGTAGAGCTGCACGACGGCCAGCCGGCGGCTCGCTTCCAGATGCGCCAGGTTGTTCTCGGCGGGATACAACTCCTGCTGCGCTTCGAGCACTTCAAAGTAGCTCGCCTTGCCCGCCCGATAACGATCCGTGGCCACTACCACGGCGTCGCGGCCCGCCGCCACCGCCTCGGCCTGTTGCCCGCACGATTCCTCGACCTTGCGTCGCGTGATGAGCGCATCCGCCACTTCGCCGAAGGCGTTGAGGGCGGTCTGCTGGTAATGCAGCTTCGCCGCTTCGCCGGCGGCCTTGGCCTGGTGATAGCGCCCCGTCAGACGGCCACCGGTGAAGACCGGCCCGGCTGCCGCTGCCGCCAGCGACCAGGTATTCCCACCCGTGGATACAAGCTGGTCCAGATCCACACTGGTCCCGCCGTAGAACGTCGTCAGGCCGAGGCGCGGAAAGAAGTCGCCGATGGCCACGCCGATCTGCGCGTTGGCGGCGCGGACCTGTTGCTCGGCCACGCGGATGTCCGGCCGGCGCTCCAGCAGCGTGGAGGGCAGCCCCACGGGAATCGACACCGGCAATTCCTGTTGCTCCAGCGTGGCGGTGCGGGGCACGGGACCGGGATTGCGTCCCAGCAGGGCGTTGATTTCATTTTCCTTGAGCGCGATCTGGCGTTCCAGATCCGGGATGGTGGCGGAAACGGTGTGCAGCGCGACCTTGGCGCGCGCGAGTTCCAGCTTGGAGGCCAGTCCGTTGGCATGCTGGTCGTCAAACAGTTGGAACGTGTGCCGGTAAGATTCCTCGGTGCGCCGGGCGATGGCCAGCTTCTCATCCAACTCGAGCAATTCAAAATAGGCGCCGGCCACCCCGCTGACCAGCGAGACGCGAATCGACCGCTCCAGTTCCCGCGTGGCGGCGGCATTGGCGCGCGCCGCCTCGTTCAGCCGGCGAACGCGGCCCCACAGATCGATCTCCCACAGGGCCTGAAAACCACCCACGAAACCGTTCATGGTCTGGCCGCCGTTCAAATTGGGCAATTCCAGAAACATGTTGCGGCCCCGGCTGGCCACGCCTTCGTAACTCACGTCCGGCAGGAACTGGGATTTGGCCTGCGCCTCCAGCGCGCGGGCCTCATCCACCCGGGCCAGCGCAATGCGCAGGTCAAAATTATTCGTCAAGGCCACGTGGGCCAGATCCTGCAGCGCGGGGTCCTTGAATACGCTCCACCACGGAAGCTCCGCCAGCGAATGGGAGGCCGCACTATTCGTGGCCTCGCGGTACGCCGCCGGCGCGGCGACGGTGGGCCGATGGTAGTCGGGTCCCACCGCGCACGCGCCCAGGGCCAGCAACCCCGCGCCGCCCAGCGCCACGCCAAGTCGAGACCAGCCCCGCCCGGCCGGGCGGAGTTTGCGCGCGAGCAACGGCCAGTTCAGGGGCTTCACTTGATCAATTTCAAACGGGTGGCAAAGAGGTAATAAATCACCGGCAGCAGCACCAGCGTAAGCACCGTGGCCAGCAGCAAACCGCAAATATGCACCGCGGTGAGCGGATGCCACAACGCGCCGCCGGTGAGGAACAGCGGCAGCAGTCCGCCGACGGTGGCCAACACGGTCACCAGCACCGGCCGCAATCGCGCCAGCCCCGCCTGCACGAGCGCCTCCTCCAGCGGCAGACCGCGCGCCCGCGCTTTTTCAATGAAATCGCTCAGCACAATGATATGGCTGACGTTGACGCCGGCCAGGCTCACAATGCCCAGCAGCGCGGTGAACCCGAGCGGCGACCCGGAGAACGTGAGGCCCAGCAGCGCGCCGATGATGCCCAATGGCACGGTGAGCATCACCACCACGGATTTGGCCACCGAGCCAAATTGCGCGACCATGGTCACCGCAATCAACACCAGCGACACTTTCATCACGGCGCCCATTTCCGTCTGGTTCTGGCGCAATTCCTTGTCCTCGCCCGCAATCCGGACCTGATACCCGGTGGGCAGGTGCAGCTTCGCCAGGCCGGGCCGGCTGCGATCCAGCACGCGCGACGGCAATTCGCCGAAGGGCGCATAGGCCTTCACCGTCACGGTGCGCAGTTGGTTGTAATGGGGAATGGTCACAAATTCCGGCTGGATTTTCAGGTCCGCGAACGCCGCGAGCGGCACGCTCCGGCCCGTGGCGGTTTGCACGTACAGGGAGCGGATTTTCTCCGCCTCGCTCCGGTCCTCAATGCGATTGCGGATCACCACCGGAATCAGCCGGTCACCCTCGCGCAATTCCGTCACCTTGAGCCCGGCAAACGCCGCCTGGGCCGCCATACCCACCTGTTCATTGTCCACGCCGATCGAATTTGCCCGGTCATGATCGATGTCAATCTGAAGGTTGGGCATGCGCAAGCCCAGGTCGTCAAAAACATGGTAGCCGCCCGCCGCCCGCACCACCGCGGCCGCCTCGTCGGCTAGTTTGCGCAACTGGTCGAGATTGTCACCGCTGATGCGGATCTGGATGGGCTCGCCCACGGGGACGCCCTGCTCCAACTGTTTGACCGTGCAGCGTACCCCGGGCACGGTGTGGTCCAGTTCCCCGCGCAGCTTCACGAGCAGGCGGGGAACGTCTTCCTCGCCGCGGGTGTTGATCAGGATCTGGGCGAGGTAACTGGCGGGTTCCCGGGGCACCACGTTGTAATAGAAGCGCGGCGCCGTGCCGCCGCTGAACACCGCCGCGCTGGCCACCTCCTTATGCTGTTTCACCAGCGCCACCACCTGGTCCACGGCGGCGTGCAGGCTGCGGAGGGAATCCGTGGTGGGCAGTTCCACATCCAGCAGCAACTGGTTGCGCTCGGCCGGCGGAAAAAACTGCGTGCCCAGCCGCGGAATCAACAAAAAGCTCGCCAGCAACAGCAAGTACGCCGCGCCCACCACCGGCCACGGATGCCGGAGCGCGCCCTCCAGCGCCGCGCGGTAACGCGGCAGCACGCGCGCCAGCGTCTGGTCCACCCAGCGAAATAGAAAAAGCGACCGGATTTCCGCCCCTTCCTCAAAGCCCTTCTGGCCGCGCAATATGTAGTAGCCCACCAGCGGAGTGAAGGTCACCGACACCAGCAGCGCCGAGAGTAGCGCCAGCGTGACCACTTGCGGCAGGCTTTGCATGAAAACCCCCTTGTCGCCGGAGAGCAACAGCAGCGGCAGAAAGGCCACGATATTGATCAGCGTTCCAAAGACCATTGGATGCCGCAGATGCAGCGGCCCCAGCCATGCCGCGCGCACCCGCGGCTCGCCCCGGTACAGTTCGCGGTTGATGGCGTCGGAAGCCACCACCGGCACGTCCACCAGCATGCCCAGCGCGATGATGAGGCCCGCAATCGAAATCTGCTGCAATGGAATGTTCAGCATATGCATCCCCACCAAGGTCATCGCAATCGTCAGCGGTATGGCCGTGGCCACCACCAGCGCCGAACGCCAATCCATCAGAAACAGCGCCACAATGATCACAATCACCACCGCCTCCAGAAAACACCGGGCAAAATGGTGAATCCGATGCGCCACGGCCGTGGGCTGGTCGGAGAGCAACCGCACCTCGATGCCCTCAGGCATGCGTTCCTTCAGGGCGTTCATCGTGCGCCACACGTCCGCGTTGAAATGGCGGATGATCCGCCCGTCCCGCATTTCCACCGCCAGCATCACCGACCGCCGGGTGTCCAGCGGCCCCAGGTCGTTGGTGCGCTCCAGCACGTCCACCTGGAAGGGAATTGGGGATTCATACATCCGGCGGACCTCAAACAGGTCCCGCAGATAAATTGGTGCGCCGGCCGCGTTCACCCCCACCACCGTGCCCGGCATGTCCTGCTCGCTCTGGAATTCACCCGAAAGTTGCACCGGGAAATTCCGTCCCTCGGTGTGCAGGGTGCCGCCGGGAATCACGGCGTTCCGATGCGCAATGGCACTGATCACCCCGGCCGGAGACAATCCGTACCCCGCCACATTCGCGTCGGAAAAAAGGAGATACACCGTTTCCGACACGATGCCGACCTTGGTCACTTTGCCCACGCTCTCGATTTGCTTGAGCGCGTCCTCGCCCTCGCGGGCCAGCAACTCCAGCGTGCGGTAACTGTAACGGGGCGGCGCCGTGGCCCGGATCTGCGGCAGCGGATCCTCGTTGTCCAGCAGCAAAATCGGCGGCGTGAAATCGGGATGATACAATTCCTGGTCGGTGCCCGTGACGGTGCGGGTGAACGTCGCCACCAACCGTTCCAATTCGTTCCGGCTGGCCGAGGTCTCCAGGTCCGCGACCACAAACGTCTGGCCGTGCGCCAGCTTGATCTTCGTGGCCAGGCCGGCCGCCCGCACAGCGGTCTCAAAGCGCCCGCCCAGCACCTCGCGGTAATCCTGCGCAATGGCCGCCGGGAAAAACAGCGCCACCGCCGCGTGCCGCGGCGCGGTGGACCCCGCGCGCAATTCCGCCAGCCGGTCGCGCAACACTTGCGCCCGCGCCACACATTCGGCATCCGAAATCGGCGGGCTTACCAGCGCAAACAGCAGCGTCACCGTGTTGCCAAAATCGGTGTTCAAGAACGGCTCGCGCGCGCCTTCCGGCAACGCCACCTCCCGCAGCTTGGCCCGCAGCTTGTCCCACTCCTGGTCCAGGCTGGCCTTGGACGCCGGCAGCATTTTGATCGTCAGCACCGAAACGCCCGGCCGGGATTCGGACTTGATTTCCTCCAGCGTTTGCAGTTCGGATATCTTTCGCTCGACCGGCTTGGAAATCAGTTCCTCCACCTTGGAGGCGGTGGCGCCGGGAAATGCCGTCACCAGCATGGCCGTCCGATGCGGAATGGTGGGATCTTCCTGCTGGCCCAATTTGCCATACACAATCCCCCCCCAAACCAGCACCACCAGCAGCGCCATCCAGCCCACCTCCCGGTGCTCCACGATGTACTGTGCCAGACCGCCGGAGCGGCCTTGGTTGGAAACGGGTTCGGTCATCGCGGGAAAGGGTTAGGGGCGCGCTGCCGGGTTTCCGGCCACCACCTGCACGGGGGCGCCGTCGTAGAGAAAACTGGCCCCGGCCGTCACCACCTGGTCGCCTGCCGCCAGTCCCTCCGTCACCACGATCGAACTGTCGAGAATATCGCCGGTTTTCACCAGCCGCTCGCGGGCCTTGCCGTCCTTGACCACAAACACCGCCAGCGGCACGGTGGCGGCGCCCGGGGCGCCGCCGGCCGGAGCTGTTACCAGCGCCGAAAGCGGGATGGTTATCGCGTTGGTGGCCGTTGCCGAGGCCGCGCCGAGATTGATGCGCGCGGTCATGCCGGAACGCAATTGCCCATCGGCATTGGGCACCTTGATCACCACGCGAAAGAGCCGGTCGCCGGCATTGGCCGCCACGCCCACCTCGGAAACGCGACCGCGAAACGGCCCCCGGCCTTCCAGGGCCGAAACCACCACGTCCACCGTGTCGCCGGGCGTCAAGCGCGTCACCAGGCGGTCCGGCAGGCCCAATTCCACCGACATCACGCTGGTGTCCGCAAACCGCAACACGCGCTGGCCGGCGCCCACCGTGGCGTGGATGTTCACGTAGCGTTGCAGCACCACGCCGTCCCGGGCCGCCAGCAGCCGGGAATCCCGCAAATTCTGCTCCGCCTCGTCCAATTGCGCCTGGGCCGTACGCGCGTTGGCCTCCGCCACTTCCAGTTCCTGCTGGGACACGGCATCGGTCAAACGCAGCTTGCGGCAACGCTCCAGTTCCGTGCCCGCCAGGTCGGCATGGGCGCGGGCGGAGTTCAAGGCGTTCGTAAAGTCCCCCTGCTTCAACTCCGCCAGCACCACGCCGGCTTTCACCGGCGTGCCCTCGTCCCAGTCCGCGTCGGCGTCGGCCCCAAGGCGGTCAATGATGCCGCCCACCTTGAAGGCCAGGTCGGTCTCTTTTTCCGCCCGCACCTGGGCCAGATAGCCCGCCTCGCCGGCCGGCTGGCTGTGGTTCAGGGAGTCCACCGTCACCACGCGCACCAGGTTTGGCTCGGACGCCACCACGGGTGGTTTGTCGCATCCCGCCGCCAGCACGGTCAGCGCGGTGAGCAGTGCCGCCACGCCCCCTCCGGCCCGGCGGGATATACCCTCGCTGGTGAGCATCAGGCTTCGTTTCATGTCTGAGGTTTCCTGCCCGCTTTGAACCAAGTCGCGTTGGGAAAAAGATCTTTGCAGATCCGCCGGTCCAGCGCCGCCTGCCGGCGTCCGTTCGCCACGGGTTGCCAGCCCCAGCCGTCGAGCAGCCGCTCTTGATGCAGCAGTAACGTCGCCATCGTATCCCGCCAGCCGCAAAGCGATTGCAACTGCGGCTGCGTGAGCACGCAATGGCTCCCCACAGTCACGGCCATCACGCTGAGCGTCACCTCCTCAAGGGGCGTGCCCGCGGGCAAGTCGCCGGCCGCCACGGCTTCCGCCACCACCCGGTTGAGCAGCGTCCAGACCCGGCGGGCCTCGGCCAAATGGTTGTCCTGTCGTTCCTTGGAAACGCGATTCCAGAAGGAGCGGGCTTGGAGCATCAACTCCACCGTGAAGAATTCCGGATGACTGGCGGTGAATTCGCAGCACGCAAAACCCATCGCGCGCGCCCGTGTCCGGGTGGACCCCGGATAGGCCGCCGCCCGTTCGAGCAGGTCCGCGCGGTGCCTCAGGGCGTGCGTGGCCACCGCCAGCACCAGGTCTTCCTTGGTCTTGAAATGCAGATACAGCGTGCCCTTGGAGTACTCCACCGCCCGCGCCAATTCGTCGAGATTGAGATCCTGATAGCCGTCCCGCGCCAGCAACCGGGCGGCGTGATCCAAAATCAGGGTCTCGCGTTCCCTGCGCTGGCGTTGTTTCCGGGTCGAGGTGACCGTCATGCTGCCTAAATTAATCTAATCTGACTTCAAGTCAAAAGATTTCATAAAGTCAATTTATGCCGGAAAGTGTGGCTTGGCCTTCGGCGGTTGTGTTCATTTTCCATGGCTTGTCCAATTTTGCCTTGGCTTCGCCCCCAAGCTGTCGTCACACGGCCCTTTAAGGCGCTGTCGGTTCAGCGGGGCAGTCATGGAATTTTAAAAAACTGGCTCCTTTCCTCGGCTGGCAAATTTTTTTAATCTCGGATTGTCTATGACAGACTTGAGGTTGATTCTGGATGGCGGAGCGGTTGTGCTGCCTGGACCTGGCTTCCTGATGTATGGGGTTTGGCGCCTCTGCCAAGAGCTTCGTGTCAAGCGCTGGCCGCGTGTTCCGGCCAGGATTGTGGAATCCAGAATTGAGAGACGCGCTCTTCGGGCGGGCGACGAATTTGTTCCCGTGATCTTTTTTGAGTACACCGTGAATGGGGTGCGCTATTGCACGCAGGCGGATCTGTTTTCAGCGGGCACGCAGGCACATGCAGAGTACCTGACGAAGCGATTTCATTTTCACAAATCTGTGTTCGCAAGTGTCAATCCGAAGCGGCCAAGCGTAGCGAGCTTGGAGTCGAAAACCACCATCGTGCCCGGGTTGTTTATAGCGCTCGGATGCCTGTTCACATTCGTGGGAATCATGTTTTTTCGGAGCCTCTGATGGTTGCCTTCTTTACTCCGCCTTCCGATCGCTCAATTCACGAGGCGGGGAGTGGGAGCCGGCGGATCAACTTTCAGCAGGACGCCGCTGCAGCCCTGGAGGGCGGATTGCTGAAGCAAGCAGGCGAGTTTGGCGGCGGCCGGAACCGGGGGGAGCCCTTGCGCACGGATGTTGGAAACGCAGTTGCGGTCGGCATCGGTCTTTGCCGGGCCGGGTTGATAGGTGAGGTAGGCACCCAGACTATCCGGCGAGCCGAGGCCGGGACGTTCGCCGAGCAGGGCCAGCGCGTGACGGGCGCGTAAGAGCGCGCCGAGTTCGTCCTGGAGCTTGACCCGGGCGAAGGGGACGATGAATACAGGCGAAAGGGTCCAGCCGGCTTGGAGGAGCAGCGGGAGCAAAGCGAGCAGCGTGGGGGCGGCTTGGGTTTCTGTGGCCAGACTGGACAGGCCATCGGAGACCATAACCACCAGATCGCGATCGGCCCAGCGGGCGAGGTGGTCGGTCAAAAGCTGGCGGGAGGGGGCGGACAGTTGGCGGCCCAGATCCGGACGGCGCAGGAATTCCTCGCGCGAGGTGGCGGCGGTGGTCAGCCGGACGGTTTCCAAGCCGGCAGCGCGCAAGGGCTGTTCCACCCGGTCGGCGTCGAAGGCTTTGGCCACGGCGTCGCGGGCTTGGGCGTGGGCCAGGCGGAAATCGAGCAGGGTTTGCGTGCGCCAACTGGCGCCGGCGCGGCCGAGGGCGATGCGGGCGTCGGTGAACCGGCACAGGCTGTTCCAAGGATCAGGGCCCGATGCCGCGGGCTGGCTGCGCACGTCCAGGCTCTGGCTTGGCGAGGAAGACCGTGGGGGTTGGTTAGCGGGTTGGAACTCCATGGTTGAGCAGGGCGTGGGTGGGGGCGACAGGTTGGAGCTGGCCGGCGGGGTTGAGGATGCCCATGCGCTGGAGCCAGTCTTCAAACTCGGGCGCGGGCCGGAGTCCAAGGACTTGCCGCAGGTAATGGCGGTCGTGAAAGGAGGTGGATTGGTAGCCGAGCATGATGTCGTCGGCCCCGGGCACGCCCATGATGTAATTGCAGCCGGCCACGCCGAGGAGCGTGAGCAGGGTGTCCATGTCGTCCTGGTCGGCTTGGGCGTGGTTGGTGTAGCAGACATCCACGCCCATGGGGAGACCGAGCACTTTGCCGCAGAAATGGTCTTCCAAGCCGGCGCGGATGATCTGTTTACCGTCGAACAGATATTCGGGGCCGATGAAGCCGACGACGGTGTTGACCAAGAGGGGCTGGAATTCGCGGGCCACGGCGTAGGCGCGGGCTTCGCAAGTTTGCTGGTCAAGGCCGTGATGGGCGGCGGCGGAGAGGGAGGATCCCTGGCCGGTCTCGAAGTACATGACGTTCTGGCCGACGGTGCCGCGGTGGAGGGCGAGAGCGGCGGCGTGGGCCTCGCGCAGGAGCGCGAGGGAAATGCCGAAGCTGCGGTTGGCGGCCTCGGTGCCGGCGATGGACTGAAACAGGAGATCCACGGGCGCGCCCTGGCGGAGGGCTTCCAATTGGGTGGTGAGGTGCGCCAGGATGCACGATTGGGTGGGGATTTGGTGCGCGTGGATGAGTTCATCCAAGAGCCGGTGCAGGCGCACCACGGAAGCCACGTTGTCGGTGGCGGGGTTGATACCGATGACCGCGTCGCCGCAGCCGTAGAGGAGGCCGTCCACAATGGAGGCGAGGATGCCGCGGGGATCATCCACGGGATGATTGGGCTGCAGGCGCACGGAGAGCCGGCCAGGCAAACCAATGGTGGAGCGGAAAGCAGTGACCACGCGGCATTTGCGGGCGGCGAGGATGAGGTCCTGGTTGCTCATCAGCTTCGCGGCGGCGGCGGCCATTTCCGGGGTGAGGCCCGGGGCCACGGCGGCGAGCGCGGGGGCGTCGGTTTCATAAGCGAGGATCCATTCGCGGAAGGCGCCGACGGTCAGGCCCGCCACTGGCGCAAAGGCGGCGGCGGAGTGCTGATCCAAGATGAGGCGGCTGACCTCATCGGTTTCGTAGGGGACGAGAGGTTCGGCGAGGAAGTGGGCGAGGGGGACATCCGCGAGAATCATTTGGGCGGCGACGCGTTCCTCGGCGGAGGCGGCGGCGACACCGGCCAGTTCATCGCCGGCGCGGCGCGGCGTGGCTTTGGCCATGAGTTCGCGGAGGGAAGCGAACTGATAGGAGCGGGCGCCGATCTGGGTACGCCAGCGGTTCATGCGATGAGGCAGAAAAAGGTGTTCACGTGTTTACCGTCTGGCTGGTGTTGTCGACGGGGCGGTGGGGCAGCTCCGGTGACCTCCTGCGTCCGACGGTTGTTCGCTGGGCCAGAACGATAGGCGGTGAGACGGAAACTGGCAAGGGGCTTTGGAGACTGTTTTTGGGATGGAGACGTTGCGCGACGAACGGCGTTTGCGAGTGGCGCGCCAGCGTCCGGAGCGCCATTGCTCGGCCCGCGCGGACTGGCACCTCAAAACACCGGCCACACCCAGTCGCCGCGCAGTCGATCTTCGGCGCCTTTGGCGTCCTGGCCGCTCTGGCCGCCATCATCCTTTTCATTCCAACCCACGGAGTAGAGTACGAACTTGCCGTCCTCGGTGCGCCGATAGTGCATCGGCTGGCCGCCGATGATATCGGGCGGGAGCTTTTCACTATACGCCGGCACCAACGCATCGAGCGTGGCTGGATACTCGCCCTTCGCCAGCCGATAGCGTTCCAAAGCGCAGGCAATTTGCGCCTCATTCACGAGGTTTTGGTTGAAGGCGGTGGCCAGGGTGGCTTTGCCGATGTTTGGCACGAAAATCTTGCAAAGGAACACGAAAGGCGAATTTTGGGCGAGAACTTGTTCGTTGGCGAGTTCGTCGTGGTCAACAGCCGCCGGGGAGATCGTATGGTCCGCGGAATTGAAGCCATCCAAGGCGGTTGACTGGAGGCGGACCAAGTTCGCTTTGTTTTCCTCATGCCAACCTTTCGGGGCGAAGCGCAGGTATAGATAAAACGGATCGCGCATTCTGTGCCAAACACTCTGTTCCTCGTTTGGGTTAATGATGAAGGCGATCTTGTCGGCGGGAGTGGTTCCCAGCGTTCGCACTCCGGATGCCAATTCGGCGCGAAAGGCCTCGACCACCCAAGGAGACAGGTCGATGGTCTGGAGCTGATTTTGCAGGGCGACCAGTTGCGGTTCCTGCCATTCGCCTAAGCGAAAACCGTCAGCCAAGGCGCTCGTGTAAAGGCCATAGACGGCCACGTTGATCATGGCTTCGACTAGCGTTTCCGGTCCGCTCCCGGGTGGCTTCCGCAGGATGCGACACACATCGTGGACCAAGGTGAGATCGTGTAGGGCCTCCTTGGGATCATGCAGCAGCAAATGGCACTGTGCCCGCTGCGCCAGCAGTTGAACCAGGCTGCGCATGACCACAAAATTGGGAATGGGTATCTGGTAAGGCACGGAATAATCTCCTGGCAGAATCGCGTAAGGCCGCTTGAGCGCTTCACGAACCTCGTTTAATGCCGGCTCGAACTGTTCGCTCCATTTCAAATATTCCGCGGCGGTGGTGACATGGGCATCCGTCAGTAAAACGTGGTAGATCTGATGATCGTCAGTGGCCTCGACGTGTAGCGAGCCGAGATTTGAGCACAGATTCTCGGGAACCCATTTTGCAAGCTCTGTCACGGTGGGGGCAGCCTCGGCGGTGAGAACGATCCGGGCGGAAGTGAGATTGCGCAACGGTTGTTCGGAGAATTTGAATCCGGCGGCTCCGAGTACCGACCGCCCGAGGGTCTTTTGAATGATCGCTTGTAATTGGCCGGGCGTGTTTGGTTCGCCGAGTTTGAGGCTAACCGGATTTTGCGCCGTGTGGCCGGGAGCATCTCCCGGCGACGACAGGAATAACTCAGCCACCAGCAAGGGATTCGTCCGGGTGTTCACGAAAGCTGGAAAGTCAAATTCAATTCGGAGCCACTTGTTGGATATGTTGGATAAGGCCAGCGCAATTTCCGAGTCAGTTTGCGCCTTTTTAAACCGCCGCAAAATATTCCTGCTGGCCATGTAAAAATTCTGGTCATCCGGCACCGGCTTCGGCATGAACTTGTCCCAATCCAACACCAAGCCTTTGGTTTCCATTTCCGCTTTGCCTTGTTCCCAGGCTCGTTTACCGCGCCAGTCTTCTTCGAGATAAAACAGCGCCACAGCGGTCGCGAGCACGGCCAGCACGAGGAGAGTCCATCGTTGCCACTGGCGGCTTGGTTTGATTGGTTCATTCATAGTTGGAAAATGGTTCTGCCGTCTTGGCCGACGCCCGTCGGCCGCACTTCAGAATTGGGTGTTGAATGTTGAGTGTTGAATGTTCTCTTTAGATCCCCTGTTCAAACCGCCTTGATCAGTGTCCATCCGTGTCCATCCGTAGTTGAAATTCTTCTTTAACACCAGCGCCTGACCCAGTCTTCATGCCGCTCGAATATCCATCGTTTCCGAGCGCGGTTTGGGCACAAATCTGGGCCGTTCCGCCGCGAGCGGTCCGGAGCGATCGGCCAGCAGTTCATTCAAGATATGTTGTTGCTCCTGATAGGCCAACAGGACTTCACGCGTTATGGGCGGCGATGCTTTCACCAGGACGCGCGGATGGTCTTGCAGTGAGAAATGCCCGATCAAAATTAACACCCAGACCGCCGCCAAACCCACCCAAACGCGGCGCGACGACCAGATGACATCGCGCCACCAGCCGCCCGCTGCGGCCGACACCGGGATGCGACTGACCGTCTTGGGGTTGGCGGCCCGGCGGAGGGACTCCGCCCAATGCTCCCTGGCTTCCGGGCGCGGCTGGAGCGGGGGCTGGCTTTCCGCCCAGCCGGCGAGCGTAGCCGCGGTGCCTTGGAGTTCCGTAAAATACTTTTGGCAGGGCGCGCAGGCGGCTAAATGAACTTCAATCGCGGTGCGTTCCGCTTCCGGGAGCACGCCTGCCGCCAGCAGCGCTAGGTCCGGGCGGTGGCGCCGGCAGGGATTGAAGAACCGTTTCATATCTGTTTATCCCCCGCCAACTCGGAGAGGTTCATTTTCATTTTGCGCAATTTATCGAGGGCGTGATGCAAGCGGGATTTCACCGTGCCCACCGAACAGCCGAGTACCGCCGCCATGTCCGGCAGGGAGGCGTCCTCGAAGAAGCGCAGCAGAATCACCTGCCGATGCTTTTCCGGCAGGTGTGCCACGGATTGGCGCACGCGCGCATTGAGTTCGTTCTGTGCCAGGGTGGCGGCCGGCGAAGGTTCGGTGGCGGGCAGGTTGGCTTGGCGGTCCTCGCAATCCTGGGCGTCAAAGAAGGACAGCCAGGCGAGCGGAAACGGGCGCGAGCGGGCGCGGCGGAGGGCATTGTAATGGCGATGCAGCAAAATGGCATAAAGCCAAGTCGAGAGGCGGCAGGAACGATCGTAGCGGGGCAGGCATTTCCAAGCCTCCACGAGCGTTTCCGACACCAGATCTTCCGCCGCGCTCAAATCGCCGGTCAGCGCCGCGGCCTGTCGCAGCAGCCGGGCTTGCTGCGGTCCGGTGAGCCGGTCGAAAGCCTGTGTATTCCCGGTGCAGGCTTGGGATAAAAGGTCGTTCTGAAGCAACGACAAACGATCTTCCCGCCCGGGGGAGGCGGAAGAGAATTCCTGGCAGTCTGATGGTGCAAGCTGGTCGTCTGTAGTGACCATGTATTAATGGTTAATCTCCGCGGACGCCGAAAGGGTTCAAAGAAAGATGCCGCCTGCCGGACCCAGCCGCGCACCGAGACCAGCCAAATTTCCCTTTCGGTAGCGAACCACAGCGGTTCGTTTCAACCTCAAGGGCTCAGGCCGACCAATTGAAATCACGCCGACGTCGCGGCCGTGGACTGGCAATTGGCATTCCGTGAAGCGCAGCCGGCTCCGCACCGGCCGGCGAGCGAGGCGCTCAGCAGTCCGATCAACAGTGCGAAAAAGGACCCTTTGGCCGTCCGCGAGAGATCGGCCGTCCGCTGGACGGCGATTTCGTCCGTGGCGGCTTGGGCGGTTTGTTCCACCGCGATTCGATGGTTGTTCAGCTCGGCTTTGACCCTGTCCAGTTCCGCCTGGAGATTATTGTGGGACATCGTCCAGGCATCCATGGTGGTGGTCGCATCCGCGGCGCTCATCTGCGTGTAAACCGCCAGGGTGTTGATGGCATCCAAGCGATTGGCCGGGAAGGCGGCGGTGTTTTCCGGGGCGAATAATTTGGTGAGGGCAAAGCCGACTTCGCGTTGGGCGCGGGTGGCGGCTTTGGGCTCTGAATTGGTCGTGATGGATTGAATGGCCTCCACGACAAAGCTGTCCAGTTGATCCTGGTTGCGTTTCGTTGCGGCCTTGGCGAAATCATCCTCCGCGACGGCCAGAGTCTGGCGGCTGCTGCGCAGGGTTTCCGCCTGGTGTTTCATGGCCCGGTGCGCCGCCAGGGCGGTGCCCAGAGCGAGGCCGGGCAGCGTGAGGACCACGGTGAGACTCCAAACCAGAACGCCATGCAGCAGGCCGCTGCGCAAACAACCCGACAATCGCCCCGCCACCCAGCCGCCAAGCGATAAGGCGATGATCGCAAACAGGCTCCAGGCAACCAACCTGCCCGCGCTCAAATGCGCGGCCGGATTGACCTCTGCCACGGGCTTGAAAAATGTCAGGCCGGCACCCGCTCCCAGCGTGAGGAGTAGCCAATGAATGCTGAGGGCGACCAGCGTGCCAGCCAGAACGGCACCCCAACACAAGGAATGGTGCAATGGGCGTTTGCAATTTGTATCAGTCGTCTCCGTGGACGACGGGATTGGCGGTGCGATGCTCATGCGCAAATATCGCCGGGATGCCCTGGTGAATCGATGGGGTATAACCCGGTTGGGGTTATACCCCATGGCAAAGCCTCCTCCGGCGCGTTAGTTTGAGTCGTTGACTACTCGAACCAAGACAGCGCAATCGTTTTGGGGGCGGTGGCGGTTTGTCTGGCCGCCACTGATGGTCAACAAGATTGAATCATTACTGCTACCAACCACTGAATATGAAATGGATTTTGTTATCGGTCTGCGGCTGTCTGCTGCTCTTTACTTCTGGCTGTCTGTCTTCCAGCGAGGAATGGCGCGGGCACGCGAAGAACGCCAGTCTCGGCGGTATTGCCACTGGACAATCGGAAATTGAGGTTTGGCCTCTCGCCAGCAGTGGGCGTCCACCGGAAATCATCGCCCGATAGTGGGAGGAAGGTGGGATGAGAATTATCCATCATCCCACGGCCGGAGCATCACTTTGAAATCCTTTGGACGCGGCCAGGTATTTGCCTCTCCGCCGCGCTCCCTTATGGCTCCGGGTAATGCCAGACCCAATCGCCCACGTCGCCATCCTCCGTACCGTCGCCTTTGCGGGCAATGACGCCGCCGTCATCCACTTCGTTCCAGCCCACCGAGTAGAGTAGAAAGTTTTGTTCATCCTTGTGCACATAAATCATCGGTTTGCCGGTGATGATGTCCTGGGGCAGTTGGCTGATGAATTCCGGCACCAGCGCCGCGAGGGTGGGGGGATATTGTCCGTGGCGAAGCCGATAGCATTCGAGCGCGCACACGATTTGTGCGTGGTCCACCCAAGTCTGGCCGCGGGCCACTGTCGACGCCGCCTTGGCGAAATTCGGCACGCACCGGCCGGCAATGAAATTCCGGGTTGTCGTGCGCCGAAACGTGTCGTCCACGCGCACATTGGTGGCTTTGGCCTTGGCGGGCGAAACGGTCCGGTTGGTCGGGTTTACACTTTCAATCATCTGCTCCTCGAGGTCAGCGACGAGAATCTTGTTTTGGTCCAGCCATCCCTGCGGCAGGAAGCACCAGCGCAGATCGGTCAATGAATTCAGTTGGCTGCGGGATTGCCACAGCTCACCCACGTATTGGTCGATCGTGCGGCAGGCGGCGGCCCGTTCGGTTTGGAAGGAAACGACGAGCAGCGGCGGCAGATGAATCCCGGCCAACTGATCTTGGAGCACGGCCAACTCGGGTTCGCGCCAGGTGTGTGAATCCAATCCGTCCGCGATGGCATTCACATACTGTCGGGTGAGGGCCACGTGAATCATCGCGGAAACCAGCAGTATCGGCCTGCCGTCTTTGACTAGCGTGAGATTCAGGTCGTGCAGCAAGGTCAGATCATCCAAGGCTTTTTCCGGCTGGTTCAAGGCCAGGTGGCAGCGGGCCTGATGGGACAGCACCTGTCCCAGGGCGCGATAGGTGATATAGTTCGGGAGCGGCTCGGAGAATGGCTTTTGGTAGTCGCCGTCAATGTGGGCGGCCGGCCGCTTGAGCGCTTCGCGAACCAGGTTGAATTGGGGCTCGAGGGTCGTACACCAGGCCAGATAATTGCTCGCGGAAATGGCATCAAACGCATCGCTGCTGGTCTCCGGATTGTCCAGCGAGTTGTAAAGGGGCCGGCCGGTTCGCGGGCTGCTGGTGGTGGTGGCTCGTTCGAACCATTCGGCCATCATGGGGGCGGCAAAGAAATTCTCGTTGGTGGGCGGCGGATGCGGAATGTAATCGTCCCAGTTCAACGACCCGCCGCGCGCGTTGATCTCCTGCTCGACTTTTTGCCAGTCGCGCCGGCCGCGGGCATTTTGATCAGCGAAAAAGGCGCCCAGAATGATGACCAGAATGGCCACCGCGATCGCTGCCCGCCAGAGCAGCGTTTTCCAGGAACTGTTCACCCGGCCATGTTTGGGCAAATGGGTAAAGACGTCAACTTGCTCCTCGGCCTACTTTTGCCGGAGTTCGATTTCGTTGATGGTGGGGCCTTCGCTGGCGTCCAGGATGTTCAACCGAAATTCCCGGGCGGTGACCAGGGCGAACGATTGTGTGAAATCCGCCCCCAACGTGGTGCCCGTCAAAAGCGTCCGCCAATCATCGCCGAGCCGGTATTGAAGTTCAAATCGCTGCACCCGGTTGGGAAAGGCCTCGCTGATGCGCACCTGATTCACCACGCGCGGCTGTTTGTACTTCACCACTATCCACGCCTGCTTGGTCCCTTCATCCGTCGCCCAGCGCGTCTGATCATTCTGGTCAAAGGCGAAAGCGGGACCAAAGCCCGCCTGGTCGTTTTGATAGACGTTTGACGCGGTGGCCTCGTATTGCGGCGGCAGCGCCACCGCCGGGATATCCATGGCCGAACCCGCCAGCTTCAATTTCACCACCGTGTCATTCGGATCACGCGCCTCCGGGGGCGCACTGATCGTCAAGGTGCCGTCGCGCTGGCTCCACTGGACCGGGCGGCCGTTGAGCAGCGACGCGGACTTGATCAACGGCGGCAAGGCCGGCAACTCGACCGCCCCGCCGTCCCAGTGGAGGACGTGAAGATAAACAACGTTTCCCTTGCGCGTGCTCGCGATGGCTTTGGTCGGCTTCCAAGGCCCGCCGCGGGTGCCGTAGATGCTCTCGCCGTTCGGTTTCAGCCACTCGCCCACCTGGCGCAGCACGTCCACCTGGCGCGGCTCAATCCGGCCATCCGGCATCGGCCCCACGTCCAGCAGCAGGTTGCCATCGCCGCCAACACATTGCGCCAGAATGTGGATGACCTCGGCCGACGATTTGAGCTGATCGTCCGGCTTCCAAGCCCATTGGGTGCCGATGGTCATACAGGTCTCCCACGGTGTGGTGTCGTTGTAAACCCCGATGCGTTGTTCCGGGGTGAAGAAATCCTCGTTCGTCAGCAACCGGCCCTGATGGCCCCATTCTTCGAACGAGCCCATTTGCAGCCGGTTATTGATGAGGATCTGGGGCTGCAATCCCCGCACCAGGGCGTAGGTCGTGGTTGGATCCCACATGGCCGGCCGACCGTCGGTATCGAACCACAGGACGGAGATTTTGCCATAGTTGGCTAGCAACTCCCGCAGCTCGGCCTGGTATTTGCGGTTGAACCGGTCGTTATTCGTGGAGCGACAGTCCGGGTCGCGCCAGTCCATTTCGGAGAAGTACCAGCCGATTTTAAGATTCTCGTGCCGTACGGCGCGGGCCAGTTCGGCGCAGACGTCCCGTCGGAACGGCGTGGCGCTGATGTTGTAGCCGTCCACCTGGGAATTCCACAGCAGGAAGCCGTCGCCATGTTTGGCGGTGAGTACCACGTACTTCATGCCGGCGGACCGGGCGATACGGGCCCATTCCCGGGCGTCGAAGTTGGTGGGATTGAATCGTTCGTAGAGGTGGTCGTACACGTCCGCCGGAGTGGGGCCGTCGTTGGGACAATTGGTGTTGGAATTGGCCCGGGACCAACTGATTTCCTGGCCGGTGAGGCTGACGGGGCCCCAGTGGACGAACAGGCCAAAGCGAGCCTCGCGCCACCAAGCCAGCCGGGCGGTGTGCTCGGCCGGCGTTTCGGCTTGCGAGGCCACGGTGCTCGCGAGTAAGACCAGCAGGATCAGGTGTTTCCAGTTCATTTTGCTTATAGGCTAAGTTCGTACGGGCGACGTTCATCCACCTGCGTGGCGATTCCCCGGTCGATTCGGTTGACTTTTACGAAGGATATTGAACGCGCCCGCGGTGGCCAGTCTGGAATTGTGGGCGCGAAGGGTTCGTTTTTTGCCGCTTGGTGTCGGCGGGGCGTGCGGCCAGATTAGGGCGCATGATCAATCACGGCATTCTGGTTGAATTCAAGCAGCGGGTGCCGGCGGCCATCGGCCTGATCCGCACGGGAGATACCGTCCAGTACACCAATACGGTTTTGATTTCGGGTTGAGAGCGTCCGCACGCATGGGCGCTAAACTGGCCGGGGTCTGAAATCTCGCCCGACCCAAAAACTGGCATGGGTTCCGCTACAGGGGATGGGGTACCACCGAAAAGGGGTTTAAATGATCAAAAACAGCCAGACTATTGGCCGCTTCGGTTCCGTCGGCCAAAAGCTTCGCCTCGGGTTCGTGCCGCTCGCCGATTGCGCCCCGTTGGTCGCCGCCCAGGAACTCGATTTATTTGGAAAATTCGGTTTGCGCGTCGAATTGAGCCGCGAACTCGGCTGGGCCGGGGTCCGGGATAAAATCAATCAGGGCGAACTGGACGCGGCTCATGCGCTGGCCCCCATGCCTGCCGCCGCCACGCTTGGACTGGGTTCGCCGCCGTGCGCCTGCGTGTCTGCACTGGTTCTCAATCTCAACGGCACCGCCATCACCCTGGCCAACGACCTCTGGAAACGCGGGGTTCGGGATGGGCGCAGCCTGCGCGAGGAAATCGTGCGGGCGCGGGGGGCCAAACAATTCACTTTCGGCGCGGTCTTTCCCTTTTCCTCGCACCGCCATTTGCTGCGCCGCTGGCTGGCGGTGCATGGCATTGACCCGGAGCGCGACATCCGGATTGTGACGGTGCCGCCGCCACAGATGGCCGCCCTCCTGAAGGCAGGGCACTTGGACGGGTTTTGCGCCGGTGAACCCTGGAATTCGGCCGCGGTCCAATCCCAGGCCGGCTGGATCGTTGCCGCCGGCGCGCAGATCGACCCGTTGCATCCGGAGAAAGTACTCATGGTGCGCGCTGATTTTGCCGCGGAACGAGGCGGCGAACATGTGGCCCTGGTGGCCGCCCTGTTGGAAGCCTGTGAGTTTTGCGACGAACCGCGCAATCACGATCAGCTCATTCGCTGGCTGGCCCGGCCTGAATATGTGGGGGTGGACGAAGCCCTGCTGCGCCCCGGAATCACCGGGGCCATGGATTGGGGCCACGGCCTGACGTATAACCGGCCCGATTTCTGCATTTTCCATCGCCACGACGCCAACGAACCTACCGGCTACAAGACCGCGTGGGTGCTGGATCTGTTGCGGGCCGGCGGTTTTTGCTCCGAACCCTCCGCGATCAATTTTGCTTTTGCCCGGCAGATTTTCCGGCCCGATGTTTTTGATTCGGCGGTCGCCTTGCGACGCCGGCTGAAGGGCATGGTCCGGATTGCGACCGCCGCGGACGTGGCCGCGGCTGCGATTTGATTCGCACCTTCGCTGGCGAAGTTGTCCCGGCTGCGGGGGGAGAGTTGATTTTTTTACAGCGCGGCTAGAACGCGCCACGCGCCGGGCGCCGGGCCAGCCCGTCCGGGGTCGATAATTGTTACGTTTTTGTGACTCCTACTGAGAATGATTAGGTTTTATCGCGACGGAGCGGCCGAATCGGCAGTGGCTGAAAATTGGCATCGGATTAGCTGGTTTGTCCTGTCATGGAGGAGAGAGTTTTTCAAGATGTATTGGCCCGGCCGACTAGCCGGGTGCAGAAGGTAGCGCTCCAATCGACACCGCCGGCGGTGCGGGTTTGGCTGGTGGACGATAATGACGAGTTGCGCGCCACCTTGGCCGAAGTGCTGGAGAAAGAGGGAGGGATCGAATGCGTACGCCATTTTTCATGCCCGGAGGCGCTCCTGAGCACGCTGGCGAGCAAGCCGGGGCCTGATGTGATCCTGCTGGATGTACAGATGGGGCGACACTGCGGTCTGGATGCGGTGCGGCCGATCAAGTCGCTGACTCGCTCGACGCGGGTGTTGATGTTCACCTCGTGTTTCAATCTGTCCATGCGCGAGCGTGCGCTCGGCGATGGCGCCTCGGATTATCTACTGAAATCACAACGTTTGGAATATGTGGCCGCGCGCATACGCAATCCGGCGGGCGACCCGCTGCCGCGTCCCGTTGCACGGCGGCGTGCCAGTTGCCCGCCGGAAACCGCGCGTGCGCCCAAGCCGCCCGCCTCGTTGGCGAATCATGTGTCCCGGTTCGTGCACCGCACGCTGCGGGCCATCCGGGTTTTGTAACCGGGGCGCGGCCGTCCTCGGCCGCGGAGGCGTACGAGCGTTGCGGCTGCGGTCAACTTGAGCCAAGCGTGGTGGAGCGGCCGTTCGTTTTGGAGCGTTTTTGCTGGGTGGCGGTATTGGGCGGAATCATGAATCAGCGCCCGGGGACGGGCACGCGCCGGGTGGATGACTTGCCCTCAGGGGGAATTCTGAGGGCGTTTGGCTTCTTATGCCACCGTGTCGGTCACCAACTCCGCCGCGCTGGCATTGGCGCGCACTTGGTCCGGGGTCTTGCATCCGCAGACCACCGAGGTCACCAACGGATCGCGCAGGCACCAGGCAATGGCCCAATTACCCAGGGCGGTTCCCGACGGCACTTCCTCTTTTTGCAGACGCTCGACTTCGGCCAGATCCCGCTGCAATTTTTCCGCCGCCATTTTGGACCGCACGTCGTTGGCGGCAAAAGACTGGCCCGGCCGGTATTTGCCCGTGAGCAGACCGCTGGCCAGGGGCACCCGGCCGATCACGCCCAGGTGGTCGCGTCGCGCCGACGGGAGATAAAGTTGTTCGGGCCGCCGATCCAGGCGGTTGTAGAAAACCTGCAGGCTCTCCGCCCCCATCCGTGCCGCCTCCTCCGCTTGGGCGGCGCTGCCTTTTTGCATGATGGACACGCCCAAATGGCGGATCTTGCCCGCCCGCTTTTGTTCCGCCAGCATCGCCCAGAGCTCCTCGTGGCGGAACAACTCATCGGATCCGGAATGAAATTGGTACAGGTCAATCGTTTCCACGTGCAGGGCCTTGAGCGACGATTCAAGCTGCTGGCGCACACCGGCCACCGAGAAATCGTCCGTGCGATCCAGAAAGCGGTTGAAATGGTGTCCAAACTTGGTGGCCACGATCCACCGGGAGCGGTCGCGGCGGGCCAGATAATCGCCGATCAGGCGCTCAGCGAGGTGGTCCGGCCCGTAACATTCGGCGGTGTCGATGAAATTGACGCCGGCATCGGCTGCCGCATCCAGAATGGCGTCGGCCGCCGGCTGCGAAAAGTCCACGCCCCATTCGCCGCCCAGTTGCCACGTGCCGAGGCCGATGACGGAGGTTTGCAGGCCGGTCTTGCCCAAGGTTCGAAAGCGCATGTCCGCGCATTGTTTGGGAATCGCCCCGGGGAGACAAGTCTCCGTTTAAAAATCATCATTGCCGGCTTGCCTTGGTGTGCCTTTGTTTGAAACTCTTCCGACCATGAACAAAGCCGAGATTGCCGAGCTGCTCCGTCGCGAAGTGGGCGAATTGGAGGTCAGCATCAAAAAGGTTCAGGGACGCTGCGAACGATTGAAAAAAATCGTGCTCGACCTCGAGGACGAGCTGGCCCCGCCCCAGCCCAAGGGGCCGCAGCCGGACAGCAAGTTCCGGAAAATGATCGACCAAGTGTTTGGGGAAGAGCCCCGGCGGCCGAAACGATGAGCGGGGAGGGTGGCTAAACGGAGCGCGGGCTAAATCGCGAGGCGGGTCGACTGCATTTCCAGGTCCCGCAGCAGGCGGGCCAGCGTGTTGTACAGGCATTCCGACACCAACACCTGGCCTTGAATCGTCAAGTGGGTGCCATCATGCAGCAAGATCTCGCGGCGGGGATAGGCGTCGAGTGCGGCATACGCGTTCACGTAACGGGCGGTGGGAACGGCGGCCACCACCTTGGCCAAAGCCGGAACGCATGCGCGGGCAATGCGGTCCGACCGGGGGGAACCCAGCACGAAGGGGGAAATCACCACCGGAATCGCGGACTGGGCCGCCACGGTTCGGATCATCTGGTTCATGGCTTCGAGGTAGGCCTCGGGAGCGGTGATGGATTTCAATCCGAGCAGGTCGCCGATGATTCCCTGGACCCGCCAGCGGATCAGATGCAGGGAGTTGGCCGGATGGGCGGCGACGCGGGCCTGGGCAGAGACCGATCGCAGGTGGCGTTTTCGGCGCACGGGGGCCACCAGGTCGCTTGATCCGAATTGGAGCACCACGATCTCCGGGTGGTCCGCCAGACCGTGCGACGGCAGATGGCGGAGCGCCCGGGGTGCCGGGAACCCGCCCAAGGTGTAAATGGAGGCGGCGAGTAGGTGGCCTGTTTCCAGGCGCAATCGTTCCGTGGCCAGATGAAAAAATGAATTTTCAAAGCCATGCGGGAAACCACCGATCAAACAGGCTCCAAAACCGCGAATTTTTACATCCATGGTAGGCCAGTTAATATTAGGTTAATTCCGATGATTTGACAAGAAAAGTAGTTCTCAAACTCCTGTCCGAATAGCGGGCGAAATTTGTTTAAATGGAAGCCGTTATGTGGCATCTAATCGTCATGCGTCGTTCTGTCGCCATCTTATTTGCCGTCCTAGGGCTGGTGTTGAGCCGGACGGCGCCGGCTGGGGCTCAGTTGGATTTTGCCGGGGCCGGCGATGGGGCCACCCATCATACGCGCGTAAAACTGTTCCTGTCCGCCGCCACCGTGAAACCGGGGGACACGATTGTGGCCGGGGTGGACCTGAAAATGGACGCCGGCTGGCACACCTATTGGAAGAATCCGGGGGAAGCCGGCACGGCCACGAAGATCGATTGGACGCTGCCGGCGGGTGTTTCCGCCGGGGAGATCCGATGGCCGCTGCCGCATAAACTGCCCCCCGCTGAAGTCGCCACCTACGGCTACGAGGATGAAGTGATGTTATTGGTGCCGCTGACGGTGGCGGCCAGCGTAACTCCCGGTCCGTTGACTCTCTCCGCCAAGGTTTCGTGGTTGGAATGTCGCGAATCCTGCATTCCGGCCGATGACACGGTTACGGCCAAGATCGACGCCGGCGCGGAAACGCAGACTTCGCCGGAGGCTGTCCTGATTGACACCTGGAAAAAAAAGACTCCCCAACCGAGCGGCTCCCTGGCTTTCCAAGCGGTTTGGGAAAAACCGGCGGTTGGCGACACCCGGTCCCTGCTGCTCAGCCACGGTCCGGCGGCGGCGGAAAAAAGCGTCCAATGCAGTGCGGTCGATTTTTTCCCCGGCGCCAGCGATAATTATGAAATTGAGCCCGCCGTGGAGGTGCTTTCGGCCCTTTCCTCGGATATCCAGTTGCGCAAACAGGTTAAGAAATTCTCGGGCGATTGGCCGATGCAGATCAGCGGCACGGTGGTGTTCGAAACGGGGCAGGGACGATCCGGATACGACGTGAACTTGTCCGTGGCGGAAAAAGTCGCCGCCGGGACTTCCGGGGCCGCGACGGGACCTGCCGCGGGCACGACGGCCGGGACGAGCCCGGGCGCAACGTCACTGGCGCCGGTGGATCTGGCCGGCACGCCGATGTGGCAGATGCTGCTGTATGCGTTTCTCGGGGGGCTCATCCTTAATATCATGCCTTGCGTGTTGCCGGTGATTGCGCTCAAGATTCTCGGTTTTGTGAGCGAGGCGCAGAGCCAGCCGCGGCATATCCGGAAGCTTGGGCTCTGCTATACGCTGGGTGTGCTGGCTTCCTTTCTCGTGCTGGCCGGCTTGGTCATCAGTTTCCAGACGGCCGGGCATCAGGCCGGCTGGGGCATGCAATTTGGCAGTCCCATCTTCATTGTCTGCCTGACGACCCTGGTTCTCCTGGTGGCGCTCAATCTATTCGGTGTTTTTGAGGTGGCGGTGGGCGGGCGCGCCTTCGATACTGCCAGCAGTCTGGCTTCGAAGAGTGGTCCGGCGGGCGCGTTTTTCAACGGCGTGCTGGCCACCACGCTGGCCACGCCCTGCACCGCGCCGTTTCTGGCGCCGGCCTTGGGCTTCGCTTTTGCCCAAAGCGCGCCCGTGATCGTGATCTTCTTCCTGACCGTCGGCCTCGGGCTTTCGCTGCCGTATTTGGTGCTGAGCTGGCAGCCGGCCTGGCTCAAGTTCCTGCCCAAGCCGGGCGGCTGGATGGAAAAATTCAAGATTGCCATGGGTTTTCCCATGCTTGCCACCGTGGTCTGGCTGTTCAACATCGCCGCCAGCAGTTACCGGAGCAATGTCCTTTGGCTGGGCGTGTTTCTGGTGCTGGTGGCCTTTGCCGCCTGGATTTTTGGCGAATTCGTCCAACGCGGACGCCAACGCAAATTGCTGGCGGGGATCGCCACGCTGCTGGTGCTGGCGGGGGCCTATGGCTTCGCCCTGGAAAAAGAACTGGATTGGCGGGCGCCCGCCGCGGGCAATGGGGCAGGGGGCGGTCAGGCGACCGCCGACGGCCTCGATTGGCAGCCGTGGTCGCCGGAGGCCGTCGCCGCCGCGCGGGCGGCGGGCAAGCCGGTGTTGGTGGATTTCACCGCCGATTGGTGCGCCACCTGCCAGTTCAACAAGAAGACCAGCATCGACGTTCCGGCGGTGCGCAAGAAGCTCAAGGCGCTCGATGCCACGACCCTGGTGGGCGACTATACGCATTTCCCGGAAGCCATCACCCAGGAACTGCGGCGGCACCATCGCGCCGGGGTGCCCTTGGTTCTGGTGTACCCGGCGCATGCCCAGGTCGCTGAAATCGTGCTCCCGGATGGCTTGCTCACGCCGCGAATCGTGCTGGATGCCCTGGATGGCCGGACGACTCCGGTCCAGTGGGGTGGCATAATTTTGTGGGGCGGTGGGGCGGTGGGGCTGGTGCTGCTCCTGGCCGTGTATTGGCGCAAGCAGCCAGCCGCCGCCCCAACCTCCGTTAGCCGCCCGTCATAATTCTTTGAACAACAGCTTCCTTGGGGGTGTCTTTTGTTTGGTGGAGAATAACCAAACATAACACACACCATGAAAAAGACTTTTGTTACGCTGGCAGCGCTGGCCCTGGCCGCCTCGGCTTGGGCGGTGGAGATTGGTCAGCCGGCCCCGGATTTCACCGGCACCGACATCAATGGCAAAACCATCAAGCTCTCGGATTACCAAGGCAAGATTGTGGTGCTCGAATCCTACAATTCCGATTGTCCCTTTTGCCACAACCAATATAAAACGGGCGCCGCTCAGGCCCTGCAGAAGGAGCTGGCCGAGAAAGGGGTGGTGTGGCTGATGGTCAATTCGGTGAACCCGCGGAACCCGAGCCATCGGACCGCCTCCCAGGCCCAGCAGGAATGGACCGACCTGAAAATGGCGGCGACCGCGTGGATCGATGACAGTACCGGCACCATCGGGCATCTCTACGGCATGAAGACCACGCCGCACGTGTTCGTGGTGGACAAGACCGGCAAGGTGGTCTACGTCGGCGCCATGGATGATCAGCCTGATCCCGTGCACGATCCGAAAACGGCGCGGAATTACGTGCGCGAAACGGTGGATGATCTGCTGGCCGGCAAGCCGATCGAGGTGGCGCAGACCAAGCCGTACGGTTGCGCGGTGCATTATTGAGCCCGGGCGGCGGGTGGTTGGTAAGGCGGTGAGAAGAATGAGCCCGGCGCCTGACGCGCCAGCGTTTGGAGCGCCGAGCCTTGCTCGGCCCGCGTACCTAAGGCTTTCGATCGGAGCATCGGCCCACGCCCTTTGGAGCGCGGCTTCATTTGCCAACCCACGCAATCACGGCTCGTTCGGTCGTGCCGCAGTTCTGCGTGAACCGTGAGGCGTTCGCCCAGAGAGGCGCGGCTGGAAAAATCCAATGGCGCGTTGGTTGGCACGCGGAGACGTGTTCCAAAACGGTGGAGGGCCACCGTACTCCACGACGCTGGCGCGTTCGCCCTGCGCAGCGCAGTCGCGCCAACTTCCGCGCGGCGGACGCCCCTCGAAATAGTGGCTGGACTTTGTATCCGACAATTTGGAAACTGCAAAGTTCGTTCCCTTTCAACCAATAAAAACGATTACATCATGAAAACGCGTTTCCTTCCCCTTGTTGTTTGTACGCTGGCCGCCGTGTGGTCGTTACGGGCGGCGGATGCCTCGTTTGACGGGCTGAACCTGGACCTGGGCAACCTGGCGCGGGTCTCCGATGCCCAGTCGCGCTCCATCAGCCCGGAGAATTTCACGGGCGAGAAAGGCAAGGCGGGCATGGCCGTCCACGGCACCGGCGAGGGCGCCGCGCGTGAGCTGGGCCAGGGCTGGAAGGTTTCCCCTTCGGTGGGCATTGCGGCGCACGCCACGTATACGCTGGCCGAGATCACCGGCCCGGGGGCGATTCAACAAATCTGGATGACGCCCAGCCCGCTGGACAAAACCCGTTGGAACATCCTGCGCATTTATTGGGATGATGATCCGAATCCCTCTGTGGAGTGTCCGCTGGGCGATTTCTTTGCGTGCGGCTGGGGGCGATACTGTCAGGTCAATTCGCTGCCGGTCTGCGTGAATCCGGGGAGCGCGTTCAATTGCTATTGGCAGATGCCGTTCCACAAGAAGTGCAAGATCACGCTGGAGAACCTGGACGACAATGCCATGACGCTGTACTACCAGATCAACTATACGTTGACCAAGGTGCCGGACGACGCGGCATATTTTCACGCCCAATTCCGGCGCGAGAACCCGCTCAAGACGAAGGGGCTCTACACGATCCTGGACGGGGTGGAAGGGCAGGGACAATACGTGGGCACTTATCTGGCCTACGGCGCGCATGGCACGGGCTGGTGGGGCGAGGGCGAAATCAAATTCTATCTGGACGGCGACGCGGGTTTTCCGACGATTTGCGGCACCGGGACGGAAGACTATTTCTGCGGCTCCTATGATTTCGATACGCAGGGGGCGGACGGGCATTCGCATTACACGGAGTTCTCCACGCCGTACAGCGGCTTGGCGCAGGTGATCCGGCCGGACGGCCACTATGATTCCCAAACCCGGTTTGGTCTCTATCGCTGGCATGTAAGGGATCCGATCCGGTTTCGAAAGGACCTGAAGGTGACAATCCAGGCGCTGGGGTGGCAATCCGGCGGGCGTTATTTGCAGGAACAGGACGACGTGGCTTCGGTGGCTTTCTGGTATCAAACCCTGCCGCACAAGAAGTTTCCGCCGCTGCCCAGCCGGGATGAGTTGGAGTGGCATTGACGCCGCGGCGTGCGCTGGTGATGGGGTGCGAAAGGAGCGTGATTGATCGGCTTCAAATTGGCCGGACCGGGGCAATTTTGGTTGACGGCCCATGAAAATGTAGCCTAGGATACATCCTTCAAAATGAAGCAGTCATGCAGCAACGGTCAAAAACTAATCAGCGCGGCTTCGGCCGCGCTGACTTGCGCCGCGGTGGTGAATGCCGAGGTGCCGGCGTCGGATCCGAATTTGGTGACTGCGCCGGGAAGCACCAATGGCGTGGCCGCCACGCCGCCGGAAACCTCCGGCGCGGGGGTGCCGCAAGCCTGGAACGTGCACGTGCAGAATACCGATATCGTGCAGGGTTATCCCGGTTATTCCTCCAGTTATGCGGGGCCGAACAGCCTGCCGGGCGGCGGGGAAGTGCGGGAAACCATGTCATTCGATGTCCTGGGTGGCCTGCGGCTGTGGTCGGGCGCGGAGGCGCATGTGGATGGCCTGATGTGGCAGGGGTATGGCCTGCGTGACACGCTGGGCGTGGAAGGGTTTCCCAATGGTGAAGCGTTCCGGTTGGGGACAGATGTGCCCAACGGCGCCATTACCCGCCTGTTCATCCGCCAGACCATCGGCTTGGGCGGCGAGCAGGAGGACGTGCCGGATGACGCGTTGACGCTGGCGGGCAAGCAGGACGTCTCCCGGCTCACGTTTACGCTGGGCCGGTTCAGTGCCAAGGATGTTTTTGACAACAATGCCTACGCCAACGATCCGCGCACGCAGTTCATGAGCTGGGCGCTGATGGCCAATGAAGCCTGGGATTATCCGGCGGATGCCATCGGTTACACGACCGGCTTGGCGGTGGAACTGAACCAACCCCAATGGGCGTTGCGCTACGGGTTTTTCCAGATGCCGCGCTACCAAAACAGCTTGTCGGCCGAAGATCGGTTTCTCAAATGGCCGTTTGAGGATTCCGCGCAGGATGCACCGTTTGCGGACGGCTGGGGCATGGTCACGGAGTTTGAGCGCCGCTACACGCTGGCGGATCACCCGGGCACGGTCCGGTTGCTGGCGTTTTTGAATCGGGCCAACATGGCGAACTATCGGGCGGCCACGGCCATTCTGCTGGCCGACGGTCCGGGGGCGGATTTCTCGGCGGCGCGGGCTTATAACTTTAAATACGGTTTCGGTTTGAACTGGGAGCAGGAGATTGTGAAGAACGTGGGCGTGTTTTCGCGCCTGGGCTGGAACGACGGACAGGAGGAGGGCTGGGTGTTCAGCGACGTGGGCTATGCCGCCTCACTCGGATTGAGCGTGAAGGGCGAAGCCTGGCGTCGGCCGGCGGACACCTTTGGTCTCGCCGGCGTGGCCAGCGGCATCTCGGTGGCCGAACGGGAGTTTCTGTCGGCGGGCGGCGCTGGCATTCTTGCCGGCGACGGGACGCTGGATTATGGGTTGGAGAAAATCGTGGAAACCTATTACGACTGCGGCGTCTGGAAGACGCTGCATCTGGCGCTCGATTACCAGTTCATCATGAATCCAGCGTTCAACTCCGACCGCGGCCCGGTCTCGGTTTTCGGCGCGCGGGTGCATTGGGAATTCTGATCGCCCACTTGACCTTTGCTTCAAATCATCCTAGCTTGAAGCATGTTCGGGGAGCCGTCCTGACCTGGTTGGTCAAAGGCTGAGAGTTTCGCGCCCGGCGGCGCGGAAGACCCGTTGAACCTGATCCAGGTAATGCTGGCGAAGGGAAGTAGAGTCCCTCGCTTCCGCTACCCCGGTCAGATGCTTCGGCGCCCGGCATATTCCACGTATTATGATTGCCACCAAAGAATCGTTTGAACCGCATAGCAGCGAACCGTTGCCCGGCAGCCGCCGCGTTTATGTTGCCGGTCAGTTGCACCCGGACATCCGCGTGCCCATGCGCGAGATCAGTCTCACCCCCACCAAAAGCTTCAATGGCCAGATCGAGGTCAACGAGCCGGTGCGCGTGTACGATTGCAGCGGCCCGTGGGGTGATCCGCAATTCACCGGCACCGTCGAAGCCGGTCTGCCTGCCTTGCGCCGGGAGTGGATTCTGCAGCGCGGCGACGTGGAGGAATACGCCGGCCGGCCGGTGCAGCCGATCGACGACGGTTACCTTTCGGAGAAACACCGCGGACTGGAGCGGGCCAAGCGGCAGGATGAAACGGCCCTGCGGTTGGAGGGTCTGACCGCGCCGCGCCGCCAAGCGTTGCGCGCCAAGCCGGGCAAAGTTGTCACGCAACTGGCCTATGCCCGGGCCGGCATCATCACCCCGGAAATGGAGTTCATTGCCATTCGCGAGAACATGAAGATCGCGGAGGCCAGCGCCCGGATCGCGGAGCTGGGGCGCGACGTGGTCCGCAACGATTTGCAGAAGCAGCACGCGGGTTCGAGCCAACTGCCGCAGAGCGATTTCACGCCCAGCGTCTTCCGGAGGTTTCCTCAGCGCATCCCCCGGGAGATCACGCCGGAATTTGTGCGGTCCGAGGTGGCGGCGGGACGTGCGATCATCCCGGCCAATATCAACCATCCCGAGCTGGAGCCGATGATCATCGGCCGCAACTTTTTGGTCAAAATCAACGCCAACATCGGCAACAGTGCCGTGGCCTCGAGCATCGAGGAGGAAGTGGAGAAGATGCGCTGGGCCACCAAATGGGGCGGGGACACGGTCATGGACCTCTCGACTGGCAAGAACATTCACGCCACGCGGGAATGGATTTTGCGCAACTCGCCGGTGCCCATTGGCACTGTGCCCATTTATCAGGCGCTGGAAAAGGTCGGCGGCAAGGCGGAGGACCTCACCTGGGAAATCTTTCGCGACACGCTCATTGAGCAGGCGGAGCAGGGAGTCGACTATTTCACCATTCACGCCGGCGTGCTGCTGCGGTTCGTGCCGCTCACGGCCTCGCGCATGACGGGCATTGTGTCGCGCGGCGGCAGCATTTTGGCCAAATGGTGCCTGGCCCACCACCAGGAGAATTTCCTGTACACGCATTGGGATGACATCTGCGATCTGCTGGCGGCCTATGATGTTTCGTTCTCGATTGGCGACGGTTTGCGGCCCGGCTCGGTGGCCGACGCGAACGACGCGGCGCAATTCGGCGAACTCGAAGTGCAGGGCGGGTTGACCAAACGCGCCTGGGCCAAGGGCGTGCAGGTGATGAACGAAGGTCCCGGTCACGTGCCCCTGCACATGATCGAGGAAAACATGGCCAAGCAACTCGAATGGTGCCACGAAGCGCCGTTTTACACGCTCGGACCGCTCACCACGGACATCGCGCCGGGTTACGACCACATCACCAGTGGCATTGGTGCGGCCATGATCGGCTGGTACGGCTGTGCCATGCTGTGTTACGTGACGCCCAAGGAACATCTGGGTCTGCCCAACAAGAAGGACGTGAAAGACGGGGTGATCACCTACAAGATTGCGGCGCATGCGGCCGACCTGGCCAAGGGCCATCCCGGGGCGCAGTATCGGGACAACGCATTGAGCAAGGCGCGGTTCGAATTCCGCTGGGAGGACCAGTTCAATCTGTCGCTCGATCCCGTGACCGCGCGGGAATTCCATGATGAGACGCTGCCGCAGGATGGCGCCAAGAGTGCGCACTTCTGCTCCATGTGCGGTCCGCATTTCTGCTCGATGAAGATTTCCGAGGACGTGCGCAAATTTGCCGCCGAGCAGGGGCTCAGTGAAGAGGAAGCGCTCAAGCAGGGCCTGGCGGAGAAGTCGCGGGAATTTGTGGCCCAAGGCGCCGAGGTTTATACCAAGGCGTAGGCGGCGGCGCCGGCGGCGATTCTGCCTGCGACTGCAGGGCGCCTTTTTTTGTAGTTTGCAAAAGGAATTCTCAAAAACCAGCATGAAGTTTATAATTGACCGCCTGCTCACTCTTTTATATTGTCGTCAGCATGGCTAGGCCGAGAAGCAAAGATAAACGGAACGCGATCATGGCGGCGGCGACACACGTGATCGTGACGCATGGGCTGAGCGCGCCGACGGCGATGATCGCGCAAGAGGCTGGCGTATCCAATGGCTCGCTGTTCACCTATTTTGAGACGAAAGCGGACCTGTTTAACCAACTTTATCTGGAACTGAAAGCCGGGATGGCAGCGATTGCCTTGGAGGGATTTCCGGCCGAGGCTGAGCTTCGCGACCAGGTTTTTCACGTTTGGTCCAATTGGGTGAACTGGGCGGTGTCCAATCCGGAGAAACGACGTGCGCTGGCGCAGTTGGCCGTTTCCGACGAGATCACGGCCGCGAGCCGCACGGCGGGGCATAAGACCATGGGGAGCATCGGGGAGTTGTTGGAACGGAGTCGCGCCCACGGTCCCCTGCGCGAAGTCCCGATGGCGTTTGTCGTGGCGATCATGAACTCGCTGGCGGAGACGACGATGGATTTCATGGTCCAAGACCCAACCAACGCGAACAAACATTGCCGGGTGGGATTTGAGGCGCTCTGGCGCGTAATAAGCTGATTTTTTTTTGATTAAATAATGACTGACTAGACAAACAATTAAGTGGAGCGAAATATGTCAAAGACCGTTTGGGAAAATTCAGAGCGCAAGGCGTACCTCATTACCGGCCCGACTTCGGGCATTGGTCGCCGCACGGCGCTTGAGCTGGCCAAGCACGGCACCGTGGTGCTGGTCGGCCGTGACCACCGCAAGCTCGACGAACTGCAGCAGATCATTGAAAGGAAAGGCCAGCACGCAATGTCGGTTGTGTGCGACTTGTCTGATCCAGCCAGTGTGCGGCACGCGGCGGCGGAGATCATCGCGCTCCATCTGCCGATCGTTGGGCTGCTCAACAACGCGGGCATGTTCCCGATGCGTGCCGCGAAAAACGCTTTGGGTTGGGACCTGGCGTTTGCCACGAACCACCTCGGGCCATTCATTTTGACCGAAGCCCTCATCCCGCATCTCCCCGATGGCGCGAATGTCGTCTTCGTCTGCTCCGGCGTGGAAGATCCCGAGCGCAAGCCCGCCAAGATGGCCGGTTTTCGCGGTGCCCGCTACCTCTCCGCCGAGGCCAGCGCGCGCGGGGAATGGAAACCCGGCGGCTCCACGATGCCGGGGGCGGACGCTTACGCCACCTCGAAGCAGTGCAATCTCGCCACGGCGATGGTGTTCGCCCGTGAAACTCCGCGACTACGCTTCAACGCGCTCGAACCGGGCTTTACGCCGAACACCGGCCTCGGGCGCGGAGCCAATGTCTTCCTACGCTGCTTGATGAACTACCTCCTGCCGCTACTCGCGCCCTTCATGAAGTATTGGAGCAGCCCGAAGCGCGCCGCGCGCGTGGCCACCCAAGTCCTGCTCAATGCCTCCGGTCGGACCGGCATCTACTACGACGACGGCGGTCGGCCGATGCCCGGCTCCGTGCTCGCGCGCGACCCAAAATTCACGGACCGCGTCGTGGCCGAGACCCGCGCCTTGCTATCCATCCTTCCAAAATAAAAGGAGGCGAAGTATTTCAAGAAATAAGATAACCTTGCTTGCCGCTGATGACCATGCCAACGACAAAAATTGAAAATACGCCGGCAATCGAGCTGGGCGCCGCGGATTCCTCTGCCCGTGCCGCTCGCCTCCCGCGGTCACGGATCGTTTCCTTTTTAGGTGTGGTCGCTTCCATTTTGCTGGCGGCCAATTGGTTTGTGGGCGCCACGTGGAATTATTTTTGGGGAATCTCCGCCGTGCCCGCGTGGGAAATCATTCCCCCGGGGCTGACCTTGGCGTTCATTGTCACCACGTTTTTTGGACATCGCTACTCCAGTTTCGGCCTGCGGTGGGTGTATCGGATTTCGGCCGTCTGGCTGGGGATCCTGAGTTTCAGTTTCGTCGCCGCTTGCGCCGCCTGGATGGTTTGGGCGGTCACCTTGCTGTTGCCTTTTCATTTGGCATCGCCAGTCATTGCCGAAGCTTGCTTTGGTGCCGCCCTGCTCGCCAGCCTTTACGGGGTGGTGAATGCGAACCGGCTGAGGGTCACGCGTGTCACCGTGGATCTGCCAAACCTGCCTGCGGCCTGGGCAGGCCGCCAGGTGGCGTTGGTGACCGATCTGCATCTGGGCAATATCCGCGGCGCCGGTTTTGCCCGCCGCGTGGTGGCGAAGTTGCAAGCACTGCAGCCCGACGCCGTTTTCATCAGCGGCGATTTGTTTGACGGCACGGAAGCCAATCACGACGCGCTGGTCGAACCGTGGAGACACCTGTCCACCCCGGCCGGCATTTATTATGTCACCGGCAACCACGAGGAATTCACCGACCGGGCGAAACTCCTTGCGGCCGTGCAGCGCACCGGCATTCGCGTGTTGCACAACGAGAAAGTGGACGTGGACGGACTGCAAATCGTTGGCGTGCATGACGGCGAAACCCGCGATCCACGGCAGTTTCGCGCGCTGTTGCGACGGGCGGCAGTGGTTGGCAATCGTGCCAGCATCTTGCTCGCGCACCAGCCGTCCAATCTGGCCATTCCCGAGGAGGAGGGCCTTTCCTTGCAGCTTTCCGGCCACACGCATGGCGGGCAGATCTGGCCCTGGACGCGGCTGGCGGCGCGCGTCCACGGGCGGTTCAACTACGGACTGAATCGGTTCGGCAAACTGCAGGTTTACACGAGCAGCGGCGCGGGCACCTGGGGCGCGCCCCTCCGCGTCGGCACCATCTCCGAAATCGTCTTGATCCGCCTGGGAGCAGCCTGACTTGGAAATCTGAGGGCGTGTCTCCAAACGCCGGTCCGCGGCCACGAGGAATTTGAGCCAGAGGTGGTAACACGGCCTTTCGTATGGGAGAGTCTTTTCTGGGCGACAGTATGGTGCAGAATCACGCGTCAGCGCCCAAGCTATTGGCAACGGATCATCGGTCCTGCCCGGCGTGATAGCTGGCATTCCCAGGGACCCGCTCACCATGGCTTCTTCAGGGAAAAATGAATGAGCAGCCAACCGGCGACGAGGCCGCTCGCATACGCCATAGACAGATTGTCTGGCGGCTCAAGCAAAGAGCTGGGGTGGGCGTTGAGCGCGACGATGAGGAAGAGCAAACAAAGGGTCCCCAACGCAAAGACCGTCAGGAGAATCCACGCCGTCCATTGCCTCCACTGCCGCAATGATCGTTTCGCCGTTTCGCATTCCGACTTCAAGTTGGACAACTTCCATCGGATGAATCCGCCTAGGCGCAGTCCCAGCATCAGCCAACAGTAAGGCCAGAACGAATAGCCAAGAATCATGGAGGCGCCCAGGAGGAGGCAGAAACCCAAGTTTAACCAACTCGCAAACACGGGGGCAACTACCGGGGGCATATTCGCCCCCGTCGGCGGCACGTAAAATTTGATGGCGCCGGAGACCGGCTCTGCGGAGATCCGCCTCTGCCGGGTGACGACTTGCCACAGGACCGTGAACATATAGAAAAATGGGATGTACACGCAAAACAGCCATTCGTATGAAACCAAAGTCGCACCTTCCCAGACGAATGCTTCAATGCCTTTTGCCGTCAGGCAAAGGACCGCCACCAGGCCGGCCATGGCGAGGGCCGCAAAAGTCGCCGTCGCGCCCGGCGTTGGCGGATGGATTGGCGGCTCGAAGAGTTTTTTCCACCGGGCGCGCGTGGCGAGCTTTCGGTAACCGACATCGAGCAGTGAGGCGAAGACCAGAAACAGACCGAAGACGCGGCGGAGTAAAGAATCCAGCGCGGCGGTGCGCGGCCCGGGCGCTTTAACATAGCCGGGATGCGCGTTGAGCCAGCCGAGGAATTTCGTTTGTTCCCAGAGCCCATACGCCAGGGCCACCAGCGTGAGGAGAAGAACCGAGACGGCCGCGTTGGTCACCCAGCGGTGCCGCCGGGACCAGCTCAGCGTCCGACGCAATGCGCTGGCCGGCCGCGCCTGCACTGGCTCGCCGGCGAGAAACCGGCCCAAATCCGCTTCCAATTCGCGCGCGGTCGGGTATCGGCGCACCGGTTCTTTCTCCAGGCACTTGAGACAAATCGTTTCGAGGTCGGCCGGCGCATCGGGATTCAACGAACGCGGACGGAGCGGCTCATCGTTAACCACGTGCGCGAGAGTGTCCATCGCGGTCTGGCCAGAGAAAGGCGGCCGGCCGGTCAGCAGTTCGTAGAGGATGGCGCCTAGTGAATACACGTCGCTAGCGGGGCCGACCAGGTCGTTTCGCCCGTGCGCTTGCTCGGGCGACATGTAACTTGGGCTACCCATGATTGCGCCCGTTTTCGTCAGTGTGCTATCCCCTGCAAGATTTTTGGCCAGGCCGAAATCCGTCACGCGCGGCCGGCCCGCAGTGTCCAACATGATGTTCTGCGGTTTGAGGTCGCGGTGCAGCACCCCGCGCTGGTGCGCGAATTGCACGGCTTCGGCAATGGCTTTCAGCCACTCCGCCGCAGCCCGTGCCGCCACCGGGCGGCCACCGGCGATTTGGGTTAGGTTCTTGCCCTCGACGAAATCCATCGAGAAATAGTGGCGTCCCTCGTACTCGCCGATTTCGTGGATGGCCACGATGTTGGGGTGTTGCAGTTGGGCCGCTGCCTGGGCTTCCGTGCGGAAGCGCAGTATTTCCGCCTCGCTGGCCAGTTCGCCGGAGCGGATCATTTTGACGGCGACGATACGTTTGAGGCTGGATTGCCGCGCCTTATAAATCACACCCATGCCGCCCCGCGCGATTTCTTCCAATAGCTCATAGTCTCCAAAATACCCCAGTTTCGTTCCGGGCGGGAATTCCTTCGTTTCGGTTTCCGGCCCCTCCCTGTAGGCGTCGGGTGCCACGGGAAGCGTGGATTTGGAGGATGAGGGCAAGCCGGCTTTCATCAGGCATTCGGGGCATAGTCCGAGTGGCGCATCAGGTGCCAGCGGCTGGCCGCATTGGCGGCAGGGATTGATCGGTTTCGTATTCATTCCACCGTGTTACAGAGGAGATGAAGGCACAATGTTACAGATCATTTACGCCATGGGCATGTCAGGCTGCCAGCGCGCGGTACAGATGGCGGATCTCGCCATTGACTTCCGCCTCCGTGGCGACGGTTTGAGCGATTTCCGCGCGGAGCAACTGCCGATAGCGTTGGCGGAGCCGATGCACCGCCACGCGCAGGGCGGGCTCGCTGAGGCCCAGGTCGGTGGCGAGCTTTGCGTAGGGCTCGTCTGGCTTTTCGCCCACGATGGAAAACCGTAGCGCCATGAACAATGGTCCCTTGCCTGCCGACTCATATTCACGCTGCAGCCGTTGCACGCTCACCTCAAGGAGCGTCACGGCCCATTTCCGTTCGAACAATTTCTCTGGTGTCAGGGTGTCGGCTGGCTCGCGGCTCCAGCGCGCTTCGGCCTCGGCCGCCTCCAGAGAGATGCATTGGCCTTGGCCGCGCTTTTGTGCCCGCTGCCGGTCCCATTGGTCGGACAGATAGTGATTGAGCGAGGCCAACAGAAAGGAGCGGAACTTTCCCTTTTCGCGCCGCACATCCGCCAGGGAATTCAGTTCGAGCAGTCTGGCGAAGAAACCCTGGGTCAAATCCTCCGCGTCAGCGGCAGAATCGCCCCGCCGCCGGATGTAGGCATAGAGAGGATACCAGTAGGTTTGACAAAGCTGTGTCAGCGCGTCACGGGCGCGGAGCGAGTCGCTGCGGCCGGCGTTCAACACCATCGTCCAGTGGGTGGTCGCAAAGTACTCGCGAGGCTTGGCCGATTCAATCGCGGACTCATCAGGGGCAGGCCGCATGCGGCGACGGTAGCTTGGGTGAGCTTTTGAGGCAAGCAAATGTGTGGCGGGCCAATGAGAGGCGCGTGACCCTTCAAACCCCCGCGGTTCCATGGTTGGGCCGAGGAACCAAAGCTGCCTCCTTGAAGGCGCCGCCAGCTGGCCGGCGGCCGAGGATAATTGGACCGTTATGGATACAGACTTGGGGAATACGAAGGTTGCTCCGGCGGCCGTTCGCCGAAGAGTTGCCCCTTATGAACGACATTAAAAAAGCATTAAATGCGTTGACATGATTCCGGCCATCAACGAAGCTCCTTATAATTGAATTCAGCCAACATTCTGTATGCCCGCACAAAGGCGTTCGCCCACGACCACCCTCTAAAAAGTTGGTGGTGCATCCTGTCCACAACCGTTTTATTGATCTCCACCGCCCTGGGCACCTTCCCCGGGTTGCCCTTGGCAGTGCGCATCCTTTGTTCCGGCCTGACGGGATTGATTGTGGTCCGGCTGTTCGTGATTTTTCATGACCAGCAACATCGCGCCATTCTGCCCAAATCGAAGTTGGCGGAGTTGTACATGCGCTTGTATGGCTTATTGGTATTGTGCCCGAGCAACGTCTGGCGCAGTTCGCATGATCATCATCATGCGCATAACTCGAAATTGCGCGGCTCCTACATTGGCTCCTACCCCATCATGACCATGGAGCAGTATCGCAAGTCCACGAGGTTCGAACGTCTGCGTTATCTTTTCATGCGCCATCCGCTCACCATTCTGTTTGGCTACTTTTTTGTTTTCCTGCTGGGCATGGTCGTGTTCCCCTTCGTCACGTCGCCGCGCAAGCACTATGACAGCTTGCTCGCCCTGCTGTTGCACGTGGCCATCCTCACCACGCTGCTGGTGGTGTTCGGTTGGCTCACGATGTTGTTGACGCTCATCGTGCCGCTGTTCATCGGTTGCGCCATCGGGGCCTACCTCTTTTACGCCCAGCACAATTTCCCGAGCGTGGTTTTCAAGGACAAGGCCGGGTGGACGTATGAGGGCGCCGCGCTGGAATCCTCCAGCTTTTTGAAGACCAACCGATTCATGGCGTGGGTGACCGCCAACATCGGCTATCACCATATTCATCATCTCAACCACCGGATCCCGTTCTACCGGCTGCCGGAAATTTATCGGGCCATTCCCGAACTGCGCGAGGCCAAGACCACCTCCCTGCATCCGCGCGACATTTTCCGCTGTCTCCGCCTCAAAGTCTGGTGTGTGGAAAGCCAGCGCATGGTCGGCGTGCGCGGGCTGTGAGTCAGAGAGGGGCGGCTCCAGCTACTGGAGCTTTCCCATCCAGTCCTGTCTTAATCTTCGTTTGCGTGAACTGCCTGCCAAGCCGTCGCAAGGTGCGGCGCTACAATCGGTGTGTTTTCACCTCGCGGGTCATGAAAAGTTCCCCATTCTGGTAGATCTGCGTTTTGGCCGTGTCCTGTGAATCCGTATAGGAGCCGGTGGTGGTTTCTTTATAATCACCATGCGACGAGGTGATGGTGTACGTCTTGTGCGCGAAGTTGTAGACGATCGTCCCTGCCGTAAGGACATCACGGCCTTGCTCGTCCGTATAAAGACCGTATGTCTTGAGCGCGGCCGCCTGCGCGTCATAGGGTACGCCGTGAGCAGTGCGTCCGCGGAGACTCCAAAGTCTGCCCAACCCCCCAAGACAACGCGCAGCTTCGCCCATAAGGGGGAACCTGACATCCCGGTGCGCTTGGAGCGGCGCGCTGGTGCTGGAGCATTTTCGATTGGACTTCGCCTCGCCGGGGACGCAACACTGCCGGTGAACCGACCCCGCTTTTGCCCATTGCTTGGGGTCTGAACCAGCCATGCAGAATCTTTTTTTGAACTTTGCGCCGCTGCCGCGACGGGGATTGGCCTGTCTGATTCTCCTATGGCTCAGTCTGGTTCCACCCTTGGCCTTGTCGGCGGGGGAGCTGCGGCAAAGCCTCAACTTCAATCGTGAGTGGGCGTTTCAATTGGGCAACGCACGGGACGCCGAAACAGCGGCTTTCGACGACTCCCAATGGGAGCGCCTTGGATTGCCGCATTCGTTCTCGCTGCCGTATTTCGCCTCGGACAAGTTCTACATTGGTTACGGCTGGTACCGAAAGCATTTCGACGCCCCGGCGGCATGGGCGGGCAGACGCATCAGTCTGGAATTTGACGGCGTGTTTCAGGTGGCCGAAGTATATGTAAATGGCCGGCGCATGGGCGAACACCGGGGCGGTTACACCGGCTTCAGCTTCGACCTCACCGAGGCCGTGAAAACGGGCGACAACCTGCTGGCGGTGCGCGTCAATAATCTATGGGATGCGCGCCTGGCACCGCGCGCCGGCGAGCATGTCTTCTCCGGCGGCATCTATCGCGACGTGCGGCTGGTGGTCACCGCCCCGCTGCATGTGGCGTGGTATGGCACGTTCGTGACCACTCCGGAAGTGTCGCCGGCGGCCGGTACGGTGAACGTGAAAACCGAGGTGGTGAATGACTCCGGCGTGGCCAAATCCGCCATCGTGAGAACCAGCATCCTGGACGCGCAAGGAACCACCGTCGCCCAAGTGGAATCCGCGCAGATCATGGCGCCCGGCGCCACGAATAGCTTCGATCAGACCAGCGTGCCGATTGCGAATCCCCGGCTCTGGTCGCCGGCGCAGCCGAATCTGTATTCAGTGAAAACGATCGTGCTCGATCATGGTCAGCCGGTGGATGATTACACGTCGCCGCTGGGCTTTCGCTGGTTCAAATTCACGGCCGACCAGGGTTTTTTCCTCAATGGTGCGCATTACTATTTCAAAGGCGCCAATGTGCATCAGGACCATGCCGGCTGGGGCGACGCGGTGGCGGACAGCGGCCTGGCCCGCGACGTGAAGCTGGTGAAAGGCGCCGGCTTCGACTTTATTCGCGGTTCGCATTATCCGCACGCGCCGGCGTTTGCGAAGGCGTGTGACGAGCAGGGCCTGTTGTTCTGGTCGGAAAATTGTTTCTGGGGCACCGGCGGTTTACCGCGCGATGGCTATTGGAACAGCAGCGCGTATCCCATGAACCCGGCGGACGACGCTGATTTTGAAGCCAGCGTGAAGGCGAGTCTGCGCGACATGATTCGCATTCATCGCAACCATCCCAGCATCATCGTCTGGAGCATGTGCAACGAGCCGTTTTTCAGCGAAGGCGGCGTGTTGCCGAAGGTGCGGCGCTTGCTTTCCGAACTCGTCACGTATAGCCATGAACTGGACCCGACGCGACCGTCGGCGATTGGGGGCTGCCAGCGCGGCGAGTTGGATCACCTCGGCGATGTGGCCGGTTACAACGGCGACGGCGCGCGGTTGTTTGCGCATCCCGGCGTGGCCAGCGTGGTGAGCGAATATGGTTCGACCATCGCGGATCGTCCGGGCAGCTATGCCCCGGGTTGGGGGGATTTGCCGGGCACGCCCGGGGCGGATGAGCAGCAAGCGGGTTCGTGGCGTTTGCCGTGGCGCAGCGGGGAAGCCATCTGGTGCGCCTTCGATCATGGCAGCATCGCCGGCCGGAGTTTTGGCGCGATGGGGTTGGTGGATTATTTTCGCCTGCCGAAGCGGTCATGGTATTGGTATCGCAACGAATATTTGCACGTGCCGCCGCCAGTGTGGCCCCGGCACGGCGTGCCGGCCGCTTTGCGACTGACGGCGGATAAAACCACGCTCGATTCCGTGGACGGCACGGACGACGCGCAAATCGTGGTGACCGTATTGGATCGGGAGGGCAACGCGATCAATAACTGCCCGCCCGTGACGTTGGCGGTGGAGTCTGGTCCGGGCAAATTTCCCACTGGCCCGGCCATCACCTTCGCGCCGGACTCAGACATCACCATTCGCGACGGCCAGGCGGCGATGGAATTCCGCTCTTATTATGCGGGTGACACGGTGATTCGCGCCACCTCTCCGGGACTGCTCGACGCGACGCTCCAGCTCACCTCGCTGGGCCAGCCGCGATTTATTGCGGGCCAAACGCCGTCCGTGCAGCTGCGACCGTATGTGCGGTTCACGGGGGCGGGCGCGAACGGTTCGCCAGTCGCCTTGGGTCAGGAAAACCCCACGCGCGCCAGCAGCGAAGCCCCCGGGCACAGCGGACGGCTGGCCAACGACGGCCACCGGGACACCTTTTGGCAGGCGGTCCCCGGCGATACCGAGGCGTGGTGGCGGGTGGATCTGGAGCGCCTGGTGAAGGTGGACCGGACCGAGCTGACGTTTCCATCGGCCGGCAATTGGCGCTATCTGATTGAAATATCTGACGATGGCGACCACAACTGGACGGAATTGGTGGACCGGACGAAAACCTCAAACTCCAGCCCGGAGCGGGTGGATGTTATGCCCGGCGGTTTGCCACCGGGCCGCTTTCTGCGCGTGCGGATCACGGGTTGGCCGGTCGGTGGCGTGGCCGCCTTGGCGGAAGTGAAAGTTGTGGGAACCTTGGCTGTTCCTTAAGAAAGATTACGAATGATGCTGAACCTATTTTTCAATAATGACCCTGAAATTGCGCTGCCGGCCGGCGGGCGGCGCGGAAGGCGGGGCAGGGGACGGCAACTTCTGGCCGGCGTTTGGGCTGGGCTGGGGTTGGCACTGCTCTTGAGTGGCGGGGCCGCGCGTGGGGCGGAGGCGCGGGCAACGCTTAAAGAGGCTTTTAGCGGGGACTTCCCGGTGGGCGTGGCGGTGAACCAGCGGCAGTTCACCGGCCAGGATACGAACGGTGCGGCCATCGTTGTCTCGGAGTTCAACGCCATCGCGCCGGAAAACGTGTTGAAATGGGAGAGTGTGCATCCGCGGCCGGGAACGAACGGGTACAATTTCGCGGCGGCCGACGCCTATGTGGCCTTTGGCGAGCGCCATCACCTGCTGATCGTGGGGCACACCCTGGCCTGGCATAACCAGACACCGGCCTGGGTGTTCCAAGGCGACGGCGGCCGGCCGCTGGCGGGCACCAACGCCGCTGACCGCGCCTTGCTGCTGGCACGACTGCAGGACCATATCCAGACCGTGGTTGGCCGGTACCGGGGCCGCATCAAAATCTGGGATGTGGTCAATGAGGCGTTGAATGATAGCGGGGACCCCGCTGACACGAACCTGCTGCGGCAAACGTCGCCCTGGGTACGGATACTCGGCGAGGAATTCATCGCGCAGGCGTTTACCTGGGCGCACGTCGCAGACCCGGACGCGGTTCTGCGTTACAACGATTATGCCATTGAGAACGAGCCCAAGCGGCGGCGGGTCATGACGCTGATTCAGCGGTTGCAAGCCCGGCAGGTGCCGGTGATGGTCATCGGTTCGCAGACGCACGCCAATTTGATCTGGCCGAGTCCGGAATTGGAGGACGCCGCGCTGACCGACCTGGAGCGGTTGGGCTTGCCCATTCACATTACGGAACTGGATGTGGATGCCTCGAAAGCCGACCAGCAGGTGCAGAGCGCGGATATCCTGCAGCCGGATCGGTCCGGGAACGGTGGTTTGGCGGCCGGCGCGGATCAGAAATTGACCGACCAGTACGGCCGCCTTTTCCGGGTCTTCCTAAAGCATCGCCAGCATATCGGGCTGGTGACCTTTTGGGGCCTGACGGATCGGGATTCCTGGCGAAGCTGGGGCCACCCGCTCTTATTTGATCGGGAAGGCAGGCCAAAGCCCTGTTATGAAACGCTTATTCAGTTGGGCCGCCCAGTGGGGGCGGAACGTCGATAAAAAAGGCTGAGGGCTGAATGCTGAAGTCTTAGAGCCCACCCGGGCGGGGCCGCGTTGAAACCCGCTGGGCCCGGCCGAGTCATGCTCGGCTCGCCCCCACGCCATTGTAGGGCACGACGTAAGGAGCACGCGTGCCGCGAAGCTTCCCCCATGCCCAAGACGCCTCCTTACGTCGTCGCCTACAAGGCCGCTTCCGAATAGCCGGCAACCAGCGTGGGAGAGTGTCCCACGCTGGCTGGACAGAAGTCCGCGTTACAGGGATTCCTGCGGCAACTTCTTGTAGTCGGCAAGTTGTTCCTCCGTTAACTTGTCAGCGGCCGTGATCTTCAGGTCTGGCACCTTCGCCAACTCCGCCTTCAGCAGATCGGGATCGTAGGCGAGAAAAGAGCCGACCAATTTGTCGCCCTGCTTGGTTGTCCTGAAATAGCCAATCACGCCGCCTTGGCCTGAATTGCATTTGGCGAATTGCTGGATCTTATCCAATAACTCGCCCGGCGTCTTCGGTGAGAAATCACCCACCGGCTCAAAGCGTACCGCCCAGATGCCCATGGAGGCTTCGAGATGTTCGATGTCCACGAGGGATTCCTGCGGCGACTTTTCGTATCGGTCCAACTGTGGCTGCGTTAACTTGTCGACGGACGTAATCTTCAGGTCCGGCACCTTGGCCAACGACACTTTGAGTTGGTCGGGATCATACGCCAAGAAAGAGCCGACCAGTTTGGTGCCCTGTTTGGTGGTCCTAAAATAGCCGATCGCGCCGCTCTGGCCAGTCTGACAGTGGGCGTATGGTTGGATTTTGCCCAGGAAATCACCCGGGGTTTTCGGTGAGAAATCGCCGGTCATTTCAAAGCGCACCGCCCAGACTCCCTTTGCCGCATCGAGGTGCTTGACGTCCACCAAGGCTTCCTGTGGTGACTTTTCGTATTGGTCAAGCTGTTCCTGGGTCAGCTTCTGGACTGCAGTCACCTTGAGCCCGGCGATCTGGTCCAGTGCCGCTTTGAGCTGATCGGGATCGGACGCCAGAAACGATCCGACCAGCTTATTGCCTTGCTTGACCGTTCGGAAGTAACCAAGCTCGCCGCTCTGGCCCGAGTACACGTGGATTCTCGCTAGAAACTCGCCCGGCGTCTTCGGTGAGAAATCACCGACCGGCTCAAACTTCACCACCCACACCCCCTGGGCGGCGTCGGGGCCGGCGACTTGAGGTGGCTGAGACGACGTTTGATTTTGCGCATCCGTCAACGTGGCCAGCGCGAGCCCGGCCAGGAGCAAAACGGCCAGTACCATCCCGCGGTCCGTTTTATGATATTTGGCAATCATGATTATCCTCGCTTTCATTTGTTGTTTGTTCTCCAGTATTCCGGCCAGGTTCGGCCCCCAGACAGATTGGCCAAACCCTTCCAGAAGCTTTACGATCGTCAGCCCGTATGCTTCATTTTCGCCCGGGCGGGCGTGGAAGAGCGCCAGCGCATCGCACGCCAGTTCCCGATCCGCGCGCAGGCGATAAAACGCCAGCCAAACCAGCGGATTGAACCAATGCACGATCTGCACGACCAGCGTGAGCCAGCCCGTGAGGATGTCCTGGCGTTTGATGTGGGCGAGTTCATGCAGGAATACGTGGCGCAGTTCCTCGGGAGTAAAGGTGGACAACAGTCCCGTCGGCAATAGCAGACGCGGACGCAAAAAACCGAACAGCGTCGGGCCTTTGACGGCTGCTGTCTCGATCAGGGAGACCGGCGTGCTGACGCCCATCAGTGTCTTGCAATCTTCCAACAAGGCGAGTGTGGGGCCATCCGTCAACGGCCGCAGCCGCCGCACGCGGCGGGTGAATCGGTACTGGCCGGTCAAAGCGTAGAGCGCCAGGGAAACTGCGCCGGCAGCCCAAAACCACGCCAGCTCCCAGTGCCAGTGTCCATGGGTGGCGGGCGCGACGGCGGCAGCTGGGCGGACGGTTTCGATGGAAACGCTGGCTGGCGCTTCCGGGGTTCGGATTGCCTGCGCGGATGAGGTGGGGGTGGGGATTCTTAACACATTGAACAGGCTGGCCGGGGAGGGGATTGACCAGGGCAACGCCAGCCGCAGCACCACCAGCAGCCATAGAGCGTGACGCCAGCACGGTCGCAGGCGCGGACCGCAAAGCTGCTGTGCCGCCAGGATCAGCAGGATCAGGATTGAGGCCTCTCCTGACATCTTCAGGAGAAGGGGAAGATGGGAAAGGGATTCGCGCATAAAATCAGTTAATCGGGGTTCTTGAGCAGACGCCGTAGCTCGCGGATTTCATCGGGAGTCAGTTTGTCCCGCTGGACGAAGTGGGCGAGCATGGGCTTTAAGGATCCACCAAAGACGCGCTCCAGAAACGTTTCGCTCACTGCATCCACGCACTCTTCGCGTCGGACCAGCGCATGATACACATAAGCGCGCCCTTCCTTGCGGAACCCCAGGACTTGCTTTTTGACCAGCCGGTTGAGAAAGGCTTTGGCCGTGCGGGGGT
>CAYTJG010000003.1:0-32094 GCA_964437865.1 uncultured Bifidobacteriaceae bacterium
CAGCGCCACAAATTATCCCTATCGCTATTACCGCGTGCTGCAGCAGTAAGCCGGATTGTGCGTGACAAACCAGCCTCAGCTCTGTCAGAACATGGGTTGAATTCTATCGCATGAAACGTTTATTATCGGCCGTCTGGCTGCTTTCACTACTCGGTTTTATAGGTGAGCCATCACCGGCGGCCCCGGCGGCCCCCAGCTCGGACACCCAACTATTACAGGCCTTTGAATCCGCCCTCCAGACGAAGGATAAAGCCGCCCTCATGGCGCTTTACCATTGGGATGGCGTACCCGCCTGGGCAAAAGATGAGACCGGGGCCGATATTGATGATTGGCTCACGCGCGAGTTGAAAGACGCGACGCTGGCACCCTTGCCGACCAACTTCGCAAGCGCCGGTGAACATGGCAACCTGCGCTTTCACCTCAATGTGGAACCGGCGGGCCTGATTAATTTTGGCTTCACCGACGCCTTTGGCACCGAGGTGGTCTATGGCAAGGTAGGCGATACCTACTGTCTCGGCGGCGAGATTGTTGAGGAAACCCCGGCCCCGGCCGGTGCCACCAACGACTTGATCATTCACGTCCAAACCCCGGATGGACAACCCCTGAGCCACGCCTTCATCAATAGCAGCCGCGCCAACCAGGTGCCATGGCTCCATTTCCGAAGAATCTACGGCGGAGATTACCTTTCCGACGACCAGGGACAAATCCGGGTGCCCTCGACCAATGCCGATTGCATCCTGGTGGCGGCCAACGCCCATTCGTTTGGCTGGCTGCCCGCCACTTCGGTCACCAATCACGCCGTCATGGTCATGCAGCCTTGGGGCCGAATCGAAGGTCAGCTCAGGAATCGGAATCAAGTCCTGACGAACGTTGAAGTTGAGTTGACGCGTGATCGCAACTTTTATTCGGGCGCCGTCACTCCACCGGTCGTCCTGATGGGCGATAGCACGACCACGGATGAGAACGGCCGGTTTGTGTTCGAATTTGTTCCGCCCATGAAACTGATCATCAACCGGCATAGCCAGCAAACGCCATTCGGAATATACGTCTGCTCCGTTTCGGTGGCCCCGGGCGAAACTAATCATCTGGATATCAACGGTCACGAGCGCACGGTCACCGGCCATGTGGTGTTCGGGCCCGGCGTGGACACCAACCTCGATTTGTCGTCCTGCTCACCCACGCTCAGAACCCTGGCGAAAGGGACGAACGCCAACCCGGCCGATGTTTCCTTCCGCCTCGCCGCCGATGGCACGTTCAACACCGGGTTGGTGGATCCAGGCGATTATAAACTATCCGGCGATGTTTGGACCAATGGCACCAAACTGGCCTATCTGGACCCGGTCGTCGTGCACGTGACCGATGACCCAGCCAACGCCGTGAATACGCCGTTAGACATTGGAGCCGTCACCCTCAAAGCTGCGACCAACCTCAAAGTGGGTGATACCGCACCCGATTTCAGCGTCACCGATCTGGACGGCAAATCGCTTAACCTTTCGGATTATCGCGGCAAATATGTCCTGTTGGATTTCTGGGCCACCTGGTGCGGACCATGCGTGGCCGAAACGCCCAACCTGAAGGCCACGTATGAGGCCTTTGGCAAAGACACGCGTTTTGCCATGCTCAGCCTCAGTCTCGACAAGGACGCCACCGCGCCGCGGGTGTTTGCGCAACGGCGCGACATTGCCTGGCGGCAGGTGTTCCTGGACGAAGGCGTCAAAGACAAGGTCCTCGCGAGTTATGGGGTCAATTTCATTCCGTCCATTTTCCTGATCGGACCGGACGGGAAGATCATCGCCCTGCAACTGCGCGGCACCAACATTCTGGCCACCGTCGGCACCAGCCTGCCCCATTAGCAGGAGTAACCAAACGCACGACAGTATTTTTCCAACGACGGCAGAATGGGCGCCAAATACTTCTCATAGGCGCGCCACCGGGCGACCGAGCGATGGTAAATCGGCTTGGTCACGTCTTGGTACGTCGGAGAATAGAGTTGCTTCCGGGCACTCTGCTCGTAAAAGCGCATTTGCCCCTCATGCCACGTCAGGCCGAGAAATTCCGTCACCCGCCGTCCTTCCCCTTCCAGATTGGCTACCAAGTCCTCGTAACGCGTCTCCCGCCACTCAAAACCCGTCCATTCCCGCACCGCCAGCCAGACATCCATCAGGTCGGCATAGTGTTTGGCCAACCGCTCGAAGCTCAGAAAATTCACATTGGTCGAATTCAGCGGGATGTTTTGGAAATAGCAACTGATCATCACATCCCGCGGATCGCGCAGGGCAATGAGCACGCGCAATTCGGGGAAAACCCGCAACCACAGCGGCAGCCGCGCCGTCGGCGAAGGATTCTTGTCGATCAAGACCTTGCCCGCCACGTCGCTCCCGAGGTCCTGACTGAGCGCCTGGAGGTAGAGGCGGCGAAGCTGGTTGACGCGCGGACTGGAAAGCTTGGCCGACCGGTGGAATTCAGGCTGAAGCACCTCGAGAAATGCGCCGGGCTCGTCCGCCGCCGCCACCCCGGGATGGGCGTCGAGCACCTGTTCCAGCAAAGTGGTACCGCTCCGGGGATGACCGCCCAGAAACACCAGCGGCGGGATGCCTTCCCGTTTCTGCAGCGGATAGAACTGCGACCAGGTATCCAGAATCTCCTTGGGCAGGCTCGCGGTGAAGCGCCGCACACTTTCCGCCCCCTGATCGTAGCTTTGCAGGAGCCGATTGGCGTCGGTAAGACGAAACACCATTTCCTTGGCCTCCGCCAGCCAGCGCATGGCCTCATCAAACCGCTCGGTGCGGTCCAGGATCTGGGCCAGCTCATAGCGCGCAGCGTAACGCACAAAGGGATGCTTCGGTTCGGCCCCAATCAAGTCGCGCAGTTTTGATTCCGCCGCCTCCAGCGCGCCCTCCCGCCGATCCAACACGGCGGCAAAATAGCGGGCTTGGTCATCCAGGGCATTGATCCGCAGGCATTCTTCCACCGCGGCCCGGGCCTCCGGCAGCCGGTTCATCTTTTCGGAAATCACGGCCAGGCTGATCCGCGGATTGATCGCGTGCGCGTCGGCGGCCGCCGCGCGCACGAACAAGGCCCCGGCCAGTTCCGGTCGCCGGGCAGCCTGATATTGGTGACCGATCATCGCCAGCAGCTCCGCGTTGCCCGGTTCCAGTTCCGCCGCCTTTAGCCAGCCCCGCTCCGCCAGCTCAAATTTTCGCAATTTGGCCGCGGTATTGCCATATTCAAACCAAGCCACAGCCACGCCCGGATATTGACGTGTCACGCTTTCATACAAAGGCAACGCCTTGGCGGCATTGCCAGCCAGTAAGCAGCCACGCGCTTCGTTGAGCTTCTTTTCCATCTGACCCGAAATCATTTTGGAACTTAGTAGGACGTTGTCGCTTCATCATGCCGAGGTCGGCGGTTGGGAACAAGAGGGAACCGGCGTGAGGCATAATTCTGCTTGGTCGAACCGCCCAGCGGCTGTTTTGGGTAGGGCGCGTCACTCCGTGCGCGCCGCGAACGTGGCGTGGCGACTCTCGGACTTAGGCGAGAACGACGGAACAGCAGCGTTGATGACGTGTAGCGGTTCGGGCAGCGCATGATTTCAGGGCGGCGCGGTTCGGTGGGCTTGCGCACGTTGGTTGGCAAGCGCGGCGCGCTCGGAGAGCCGCGCCCTACCGCGCTGGTAAAGATGACAGCCCTCAGCGCAGATGCGCGTGCCACCGATCCTCAGCCCCCATTTTAAGGACTTGACACTCTGGTTCCTTTCTGGTTGACTCTTAGAGTCTTCCAAGAGGTTTGTGATTAGCCGCAATAGTTTTGTTGGTGCCGAATAAACTTAACTAATTCAGGTGTCTTATGATCAAACATGATACTTACGCAGGTAGTCGTCGTACCAAACAAGTCGTCTGCACAGTCTCGGCCGCCGCACTGATGCTGGGCGTTAGTGAAGCCGCCACCGTCGGATTGCACTTTCAAGAGCATTATTGTGCTGCTCCCGCTTATTCAGGGTTTCCGGTGACTCTGACGGCCTTCGGCATAGCCACCAATGGTTGGGAAAATCTTACAGAAATGGAAACGGGCTACAGTAGTGCCTGCAACCAAATGCAACTTTATACTTTGAGCGAGGTCATCGACACTACCACCTCCACCAACGACTTAAATCCATTACCGAATGGGAGTTTGACCGTCACTTGGAGTGCCAACGGAGCCAACTTCAGCGGCTTTGCCGGTTACGGTGGCAATGCCCCTAGCTATGCCTATGACGGAACGCCCCCGTCGCCGATACCCACCGGGGAATGGCAGATCTATTCCACATTCCTGAGAGACGGCGTGAATTTTGGCGTTGTGGACGCCAGCGGCACCGGGGCTCCCTGCGGTGACAATACTCAGCCAGCATATACGGTGGACATTACCGGGTTGAAAAGTCTGTTCACCAATAGTTCATTTGTAGTTGAATTGATTGCGGCTTCGGATTCGATGCAAACCTTGACCAATGCCTTCGTTATTGACGTGACCGGTGCCGCCACGAATTCAGTCACCTATCCGAGCACCCCGTCGCCTTTTGGCGAGGCCGGCTGCAACACATGGCTGCGTGGTCACGGGGGCGGTCTTAGCACGGTCAGCGGGCCGCTGAACACGGATCACATCGAGATCACCAGCAACCATCCGCAACACGGTGGCACGGGTGCCTCGCCCACGGGTTATGATCGAGCCGGCACCATTTCCGGGTTTATTCTTACCGATAAACCGCTGGTCACCATGTCGCCCCGGTCTGTCCTGGCCGGCCAGAATGATCAGGTGACATTGAATCCTTACGCCATCGGCGTGCCACCTCTGGCTTATCAATGGCGTCTGAATGGTGTTGCCATCCCGGGTGCCACCAACCTGACCTACGTGATTCCAAATCTCACCCCCAAACTGGCCGGAAACTATGACTTGGTGATCACCAACAACTACGGTGCCACCACCAGCCAGGTGGCCACCGTCACGGATGACAAGCTGGTGCTGAACGTGACAAACAATCTGGTTGCCGATTCCAATCCCTCGAATCCCCAGCGCGTGGGCGTGGATTACGGTGCCACGTGGGTGGCCTCCAGTTCGGACAGCTCCATCACCCGGACGGGCATCATGCAGTTTGTAGCCGCCAACACCAACCAGATCGTGGTTCAAGGAGCCACCAATCTCGATTCCGCCACCGGCACCATCACCTTCTGGCTGCGGTCTGCCGGCACCGATACCAGCACCCCCGGCACCACGGGCGCCGCCTTGTTCGGGCAAACGAATGGTTCCACAGGAAACGGTTTCATCATCGTGCAGGAGGATGGCGGGAATCTCTTTTTCAATGCTCCCAATGGCAACTTGTCGGTCAATACCATAACCTCGTTGGCCAGCATCTCGGACAATAAATGGCATCTGGTTGCCCTCACCTTTGACCAGTCGGCCAGCGGCAGTGCCTCGCTCTACGTGGACGGCGCGTTGGACACCACCAGTGCCAACGGCAACAATTGGGCGCTGGTCGCTGGCAGTCCGATTCAAATTGGCGCCTCCGCCGATCCCAATTGGAGAGCGTACAACGGTTTGCTGGATGACGTCCGCTATTACAGCCGCCAATTGACCCTCACCGAAATCGCTTCCATCTACAGTTCTGACAGTCTGGTGGATACGAACAATTTGCAGATGCGTTTGAATTTCGACTCGGCGCCCGGCGCAGGTTATGGCCTGAGTTGGAACTTGGGCGGTGCGGTTCTCCAATCAGCATCCTCGGTCGCCGGCCCCTATGTCGATGTTCCCGGCGCCACTCCACCCTATAACCTTACAATTGGGCAAGGCCTAAAATTCTATCGCTACCGTTTCACGAACACGAGCTGGATTAGCAATCCCTATCTAATGTAGGCAGGCTACCCGTCCTCGACGGCGGGTTTAATGGCCGCATGGTTGGCTTGGACCTTGGCCCGGATTTCGCAAAATTGTCCTTGGGGCGGGTCGTTCAAACCGACGCTGAGAGCGCCCAAGACGAGCACTCACGCAACCGCGCGGTGCGACCGCTTTCAAGGTGGCTGCACTCGTATTGCGGCCTTTCGTTTCGAGACGTTGTTGCCAGATGATGCTTGATACAAAACCACGTCTCAGCGGCCGAGGACGGCCGCGGACCGGCTTTGGAAGACACGCCTTAATGCGTTCCCCGGTTTGTCACATAGCCGCGAAACGTCTCCGCCGCGCCAAAGTCCATGGTGGGCGGCAAGGTAAACACCGCGACATCATGATCGCCGAACGCATAAATCCTGACAGAGAGTCCGGCGGGCGATTGCCGCGGTTTTCTCTCCCGAAAAAGAATGGTCTGGTCCAAGTGCCCTAAATCGGCCCGGTCGCCACTCGAGACAAATTCCCAGTCCGCATCAGAGAGATGGCAGTCCGGGTACACCAACCCCACGTAGCGGTCCGCCAGCACCGCGAACGCCGATTCCGACCCGGTCCGCGCAAATTCGCGCAGCCAAGCCATGTCATCCATGGGCGACATTCACCCATAAACGCCCGCCAAAGGCAAAACCGGACAAACTATTTTCAGCGGGCGCGCCATCAGCGCCTGGCCCGCTCCACCACCAGCATCTGAATCGGTTCCGTGGCGGGCTCCAGCGCCAGCCCCAGTTGATCGAGCACCGCCTGCTTCAGACGTTCGGTATCATCGCCGCCAGCATTGGCATCAGCTTTGTGCAATGCCACGTCGAACTGGCCGCTGAGCCCGGTCGCGTCGATGACCGGCGTCTGTAAAGCCCCCTCCAGAAACTCCGCCACGGCGGCGATCGGCATGTTCTGGCCCCGCCAGTAGTCCGAGCCCCCCGCGTAGGAGGAGCCCCCACCGGGCGATTGTACCCTGCTCGGCTTCAAACCGTCGGCCTCACTGCGGCGCACTTTGAGCACCAGCACCTCGGTTTCATTCGTTTCCAGCCTGGCCATCACGCCAAATTTCTTTTTCGCCGCCGCCTGCAAGGCCGCATCGTTGCCGAAGGGCAAACAGCTTATGTAGTCAAATTTTCCGGCGGGCAGCAGTCCAATTCCCTTCATTCGCACAGGATGCGGAAACTGATACGCAGCTTCGACGATATCCTTCACCCCGACACCAAAGCCCATCAACTTTTCATGGCCATCCTTATCTGTGCTGCTGCACCAGCCACTATTCTTGAATTTGCTGGGCAGGATGCGAACTTGGGGCGGTTGCCGATCCAACAAGTCACTGTTGGGCTTCCCGGTCTGCCAGGGATATGTGCGATGTTCTTGAATTTCCTTCACGGTCACAGTCGTCGCGCCGGTCGCCAGCAAGATGCCGGCAATCACCGCCACGGCGGTTTTAGCTTTGGTCCAGGCCATAATTGTCAATGTTCCTTTGATCAGGGTTAAGGTGGAAAGGGAAGCCGTGGCGCCTTTGGCTACCGCCATGGCCGCCACCGCCGGCGCCAGAGCGGGCGGCGCCGTTTGGATAAAATTGGCTGCCAGGGTATCACCCAGAATGGCGGACGTGGAAGCAATGCCCCGTCGGCGAAAATACGCCTCCAGCTTTTCCAATGCGCGCCCCACCCGCTTCTTGGCCGCATTCTCGGTGGCGCCCGCCACCCCACCAATTTCCTGAAAGCTCTTCCCCTCGAAAAAACGGAGCACCACGGCATCGCGTTCTTTTTGCCCCAAGCCGCCGATGGCGTCCTCCAGCAATGGCGTGATCCGCCGCCAAATCTCAGGATCGGCATCAGGATGGGGATCGGGGGTAAGGGATTGCATATAGGCTTCCTGTTCGCGACGCGTCCGCCGGATTTCCGCGCGCAGATAATTGTTGGCGGTGAGCCGTGCGGTTTGGTAGAGCCACCCGGACAGCACCGCCCCGCGCGGCCAAGCACCCGCCTTGCGCGCCAGAATCACGAACACCGCCTGGGTGATCTCCTCCGCGGCCGACGTGTTCCCCGTCTGTCGCCGCGCCACGGAGTACACCAGATTTACGTGCCGGGCCACCAGCGTGGTAAAAGCCGCCTCGGCACCGTGCTCGGCATACTGGCGAAGCAATTCCAAATCAGACAATTCCTGCATCCATTCATAAATGTCCGCCCCCGCCAAAAAGTGCCAGAATTTTTTGCTGCCAATCCCTTTCCGCCAGGCCTGCGGCAGCACCAGCGATTTAGTTCCTCTCCCTTCGCATCGTCAAGCCAACGGCGTCTTGTGCCAGCGCCCGCAATGCCTTCTCTTTCCCCGCCGGCTACTGGGCCACAAAGTCAGAGATCTGCTTCGGTAACAAGTCCGTGCCCGGGGCGCGCAAATCCGTTCTTACCGACAGACTGGATGCAGCATAGGATCAAGGGAACGGTGCGTCCCCTGAGCAGATTCCGCCTTCTTACCTTGGCGTTCCGCACCGTCACTTCAAACCATCAGGAAAGTGCAGCTTCTGCAACAAAAGCCTCATTGTCCCCACTTAAGTTGCCATGTTTTCCTAATAATTCTATTCAGAACAAACGACTTACACGATCAAGAACCATCCGAGAACTCAGCGCAATCCATTAAGTTCGTCACCGACCAAAATAGGGGGTGCAATTTCACCTTCACACTTTTTTCTTGGACTAAGTGGAATTGAACGTTATATATGGGGATATGAGTTTATTCAACTTAAGTTCCGCGCAACTTCGCCAGGCAGCCGACCTCAAGGAAAAAATTGAGGCCCTGCAATCCCAACTAAGCCAGTTTCAAGGTGCGGATGAGGTGGTGGCCGATCCCGCTGAAGCCCCCAGGAAAAAGATCAGCGCCGCCGGTATTGAGCGCATTCGCGCCGCCCAAAAGGTGCGTTGGGCCAAGACCAAGGTTGGCACCCCGGACACCGCCCCCGTTGCGGTCCCGGCCAAACGCGGTCGCCGGAAAATGAGTGCGGCGGGCCGGGCCCGCATCGCCGCCGCCGCCCGCGCTCGCTGGGCCAAGGTTCGCGCCGCCAAAGCCGGCAAATAAACATTCAAACCAAGCAGCAGGCCGCCACCAGGCGGCCTTGCTCATTTTTTGGGTCGGCCGCGTCTCTCAATTGTCCCTCGACCCGCCTCATGGGTGGAACGGCCTATTCCAGGTTCAATTTGAACCTCATTTGACAATCCCGCCATCACGCTTCACAATGAGAACTTAATCGTTTAATGCGGACGAGCTTATGAACAATAAAACCATGGCGGCCTTCCTTGGTCTGTGCGGAACCACCTTCCTTCTGCTCGGTCTGACCCCGGCGCTCGGCGGCACCAACGACTATACGGGCGACCGTTGGGCACTCGTGGACACCGCCACGGTGCTGGCCGCAGCCAAGGCTATTGACCTTCAATCTTACCAAGACTGCGACACCGCCACGGTCGAGCAACGCTCGGTCCGGGTCTATCGCGCTGATGGCACCGGCGAAGCGCAGGACGAGACCTTCGTGAAGGTGCTGACCGAAAAAGGCCGCCGCGCCAACCGGACGCTGACCCTGAGTTTCACGCTTCCCTACTCCACCCCGGAGGTGCGCTGCCTCGAAATCATCAAGCCCAATGGCGAGGTGCTGCCGGTGGATGTGGCCGCCAATTCCAAGGAGACGATTGATGACAGCCAGATGGCGATGAACATCTACGATCCCAATGACAAGCTGTTGCAGGTGAACATTCCCAAACTGGAAATCGGCGACACCGTGCATTCTGTCACGCGCATGACCACTGAGCGTGCTTATATCCCCGGCCAGTACGCCGAAGAGAATGTCCTGGAAGGCAGCGGCCTGATTCGCCATCTCACTTACCAGGTGTTTGCGCCTGCCGATCGCCCGTTGCAACAGATCGCCCTGCGGGATGAAATTCCCGGAACGGTTACTCACTCCGCTCAAACCAACGCGGACGGTTCGACAACCCATCTTTGGACGGTCAACAACGTGCCGCAGATGTTTGACGAGCCAGGCATGCCCCCTTATGAGATGGTACTCCAGCGGTTGTATGTCAGCACACTGCCGGATTGGCAGGCGGTTTCCAAATGGTACTGGGAATTGAGCAAGCCCCACCTCGATGCCGTCTCGCCCGAAATGCGCACGGCCGTCTCCAATCTCACGGCCGGGGCGCAAACCGACCTCGACCGCGTCAAAGCGCTGTTTTACAACGTATCAAAAAATGTCCGCTATATGGGGCTCACGCCGGAAAAAGACCGCCCCGGATTTGAGCCGCATGACGTCTGCCTGACCTTTGCCAAGAACTATGGCGTATGCCGCGACAAGGCCGCGCTGCTGGTGGCCCTCTTGCGCACGGCTGGGTTCCCCGCCTACCCGGTGCTGATCAATGTGGGCACCCGGCGCGATCCCGTGGTGCCGGACCCGGACTTCAACCATGCCATCGTCGGTGTGGAACTTGAAAAGGGCAAATACACCCTCCTGGATCCCACGGACGAAAACACCAGGGATTTTCTGCCCTCGTCCGATGCGAACCAGAGCTATTTGGTTTGCCGGCCGGAAGGCGAAACCCTACGCATCAGCCCGGTGAAACCGCCGGAGCAGAACCTGATGCGGGTGCGCACCACCGGCACGCTGAGCGCGGCCGGCAGCCTCTCCGCACGATCGGAACTGTCTTTTGAGGGCGTGAACGACGACGCCTACCGCAACGCCTTTGTTCGGATGAAGCCGGACGATTTGCGGCGCTTCTTTGAACGCGACCTCAAACAGGTCTTGCCCGGCGCCAAACTCCAGCGTCTGGCCATCACCCCAACCAATCTCCTCGACATGGCGACCAACCTCCACATCGACCTGGCATTCACTGCCGACGGGCTCACGGCGGACGGCCATGGCAAGGCCATCACCACGCTGCCGTGGATTGGCAAGAGCGTTGGGATTATGAATTTTGTGCTGCGCGATGCCGGCCTGGAAAAGCGAAAGTACCCCTTGCAGACGGGCACCACGTGCGGCTTGGACGAGGAGATATCGCTGACGCTGGAAGGCGGTTTCGGCGAAGCGGTTTCCCTGCCACAATGTCCGCCGGTGGACGGCGACTGTCTGCAAAGCCACGAAACGGTGGCCATCGACGGCAACACTCTAACCGCCACCCGCGACTTGAAACTCAAGGTCGTGGAGTTTTCGCCCGCCGACTATGCCACCTTGAAACAGACGTTGAAGCAACTGGATTACGACGCGCGCAAACTTCCGGTACTTGCACTCCAGCAAAAATCAGGCAGTGCGCCGGAGGCCACCGCGAATTCAGCAGGCCCCACCGCGGTCCAATCCGATGCGGTGGTTTTGGACTCCCGCAAGCAATTCACCATTACCGATGCACACACGGCAACGTTTCACGTGAAGTACCGCAAACAAATCCTGAGCTATGAAGGTAAGAAACGGGAAGCAGAGTTGAAACTGGATTTCAATCCGGCTTGCGGAACGGCCCGGCTGATCCATGCCGCCACCGTTTCCCGGAACGGCGAACGGGCCGAGATATCCGCCGGCGAAATCAATATCATGGATGCCGGCTGGAATGCTTCCGCCAAACGCTATCCGGGCGGCAAAATCCTGGTGGCCAACCTGCCGAATGTGGAGATCGGCTCCACTATCGAGGTGGAGTTTGAAACAACCGCCACCAACGTGCCCTATCTGGCCGGTTTCGAGAATTTCCAGTTCCCCGACACCTTGGAAGCCAAGTCCGTCCAACTAACTGCGCCCGCCAGCCTCAAACTGCAGAAACGGCTGAGCGGTGCCGGCGGGGCGGTTAAGGAAAGCACGGTCACCACGAATGGCCAAACGATGATTGCGTGGGCGGCAGAGAAGGTGCCCGCCCGGCCGAACGAGGGCCAATTGCCCCCCGAATGGACCTATGCGCCCGGAGTCAGTTATTTCGTGGGCGACGTGAGCGACTATTACCGCGAGCTGCACCGGACGCTGGTGGACCGCGCCGGCCAGGGCACCCAGGCCGCGGCGATGGCCCGTCAATTGACCGGTACGGCCACCAACCGCCTGGAAGCGCTGAAGAGCATCCGTGATTTCGTGGTCAAGTCCATCCGCCCGGCCGGCCCGAGTTTTACCGACTTGCCGTTGAGCGATTTGTCCCCCGCCGATGTGACCCTGGCGGACGGCTATGGCCATCTGGCGGATCGCGCCATCCTGTTGCACGCCATGCTGGCCGCCGCCGGTTTTAAGCCCGAGTTTGTGCTGGCGTCCGAGTTGCCGCCGCTGGCCGCGATCACGGATACGGTAAAGGGTTTCCCGCTGCCGCAGAATTTCCAATATCCGCTTGTGCGTGTGATGGTGGACGGCCAACCGTATTACCTGAACGACACGGACCAATACGCGCAACCCGGAACAACGCCGCATGCCGGTCGCCTGGCAGTGGCGCTGGCCAACCGCGCCATTGAAGAAATCAAACCGGCCAGGAATTGCGATGAGCAGACGGAGACCTCCTATGCCATCACGCTGGCCAACGACGGCCAGGCGCAAATCAATGTCACCCGGCGCTACTTCGGGTCCAACTTCAACGACAAGAATCGTTATTTCTCTGAGCTGCCGCCGGAAGAACGGCGGCGCTATTACCAGGAACTCGTTTCCACCGTGGCCCAGGGCGCACGTCCCGTCGGCGACTTGGTCACCCAATTCGATGCCTATCCGGGCCTCGAGCAATTCGCCGTGACCGTTGACCATTACGCGGTGGCCGACGGGAAATACCTATATTTCGATCTGCCGTTCGCCCCCTCGCTTTTTCCCGTGGGCGCCGATACGCGCACCCTGCCCTTGTATATTGACTACCACAGCCAGAATCACGTGACGGCCGAGATCTCCCTGCCGCCGGATTTTCAAAACGCAGTCATTGCGCCGACCGGGCGGAAATTGCAGGCGGCCGGCGGCGGGTCGGCGCGCGTGACCGTATCGGCGACCGGTGGCAAATTCCGGCTCACGCACGATTTGGAGATCCGCCCCGCGATCATTGCACCCGCGGATTACGACCAGTTGCTGCGAGTGGAATCGGCCTTGCGCGAGAAAGCGGCCCGGGCCTTCTTGTTGCAATCCACCGCCGCCCCGGGAACTGCTCCGGCCGTTTCAATGAACGGCACGCCCGGGCACCCCTAATCCTTCAGCCGAATAGGCGGGACCTTTGCATTCGGTTAATTTTGGCGGCGCTGCGGAGAGCCCAACCTGCCCGGCGTTGCCGTATTCGCCGATAGCGTGGAGAGTCGCGCCAGCGTCTTGGAGTGCGTCCGGCCCTCCGGCGCTGTGGCCCAGCGCGAATCTCGCCAACCAGCGGAGAGATGAATTTTGCCAAGCGTGAGTATTGGCTCGCGGCTCGCTCAAAGAGATTATTGGGAGGTAACAAACCATGATTGTCTGGGTTAGCAAGCGAAGAAGCGTTCCACAGCGGCGGAGGACCGCCGCACTCCCCGACGCTGGCGCGTAATCCGTAAGTGCCAATGATTACGAAGTCTCCCAGCGCATGCGTGTTTCCCGGATTCGGGTCGTTCGAGTCTTAACTGATCTTTCCAGATTTCGGCCATCGGTCCTCGGACTTGATTGGCTTTTATCTGTGGTTGAACACCTTCCGTCTGAGTGGGGATTGCCGTCCCTAGCCGGATTTCCTTTCTGAACGGATTTTAATCATTCATATACCCCCCTTTAATAAACGTTTGGTCTATACTAGTGTCTAAACAAAACAGTGTTATGAGAATTCTATTGGTCGAAGATGAAAAGAAGGTGGCGGACATCATCGAGCGCGGCCTCAAGGCCGAGCGCTACGCGGTGGACGTGTGCCATGATGGGCAGCAAGGCTGGGAGACGGCGGACGCGTACGATTACGATTTGATCATTCTGGATCTGATGCTGCCCGGCTTGAGCGGATCGGAAATCCTGGAACGCATCCGGCGCAAAAACACCCAGGTACCCATCCTGATTCTCACCGCGCGGGATGGCATGGGCGACAAGGTCTCCAACTTTGAATTGGGGGCCGACGATTATTTGACCAAGCCATTTGCGTTTGCGGAACTCCAGGTGCGAATCAAGGCGTTGCTGCGGCGCGGGCCGGTGAACCGCTCCAGCGTATTGCGCGTGGGCGATCTGGAAATTGACCGGCTCTCGCAGAAGGTCCGGCGGGCGGGAAAGAAAATCGAGCTCACCGGCAAGGAATACTCTCTGCTGGAATACCTAGCCACGCATCCCGGGCGCGTTTTCTCGCGCACCATGATTATCGAACACGTCTGGGACCAGAGCTTCCAGGGCCTCACCAACATCGTGGATGTTTACGTGCGCCATCTGCGGGAGAAAATCGATGACCCCTTTAACAACAAGCTGCTGCGAACGGTCCGGGGTGTGGGCTACAGCCTCAGTGACGAGGTGACCGCGTGACTGTGCGCTCGATCAAGCTGCGGCTGGTTGGCTGGTACGCCGGCCTGCTGGCCGTTATTTTTCTGTTACTCTGCGCGCTGCTTTACCTCGACCTGCGGAATTTCCTGGAGAACAGCCTCCGATTGGCCCAGACGCGCCGGGCCCATCAATTGGCCAATGCGCTGCTGGCCCACGTCCAGCAAACCGGCGAACCGGCGGTCATCAGCGAAATCAAGGAATGGTACGCGCCGGAAACCACTGACCGGTTCATCCGAATCACCCGCGCCAACGGCAGCCTGCTTTATCGGTCGGAAGCGCCCAAGGACGGTAGCTTCAACCCCAGCTTGGTCCCGGCTCTGCCGCTACATCCGGGTGCCGACCTGATCCAGCAACAAAAGCTGCCTGATGGCCATACGCTGCTCATCGCGGTGCTGGACTACACCCCGGCCGGCACCCCGGCATACTGGGTTGAATTTGGCGCCCTGCTCGACCCGGTGGAAAGCATGCTGAACCATTTGTTTCTCCAACTCGCCTTGGGGTTGCCGCTGGCGGTGGGCATCATCACCCTCGGCGGCTATTGGCTGGTGCACCGGGCCTTGCGCCCCGTGGAGCAAATCACCCGCGCCGCGGAACAAATCACGCAACTCAACCTCAGCGACCGCCTCCCCGTGACCAAATCCGGCGACGAACTGGAGCGCCTGTCGCAGGCCCTGAACCGGATGATTGCGCGTCTGGACGACGCCGTCCAAAACTCCCGGCGGTTCGCGGCCGACGCCTCGCATGACCTCCGCACGCCCCTGACCATCCTCCGCGGCGAACTGGAAAACCTGGTGGAAGATCCCGCACTCAATGCCGAATTGCGCGCCCGCCTGGCCAGCTTGCTCGAGGAAACGATCCATCTCAGCCGGATTGTGGAGCAACTCTTCACCCTGACCCAGCTTGATTCCGGCAATTCGTGCACAGATCGGCAGCGCTTCGATCTCTCGGAACTTGCCCGGACTACGGCCGAGCAAATGAGTTTGCTGGCCGAGGATAAAAAAATCTCACTGACCTGCCAGGCCAGCCAATCCGTATTTATCGAAGGCGACCGTTCGCGCATCAAGCAAGTGATTGTCAATCTGCTTGATAACGCGGTCAAGTACACCCAGTCCGACGGCCGCATCCTGCTGCGGGTGGATGCCAGCAACGGCCACGCCCTGCTCGAAGTGGAAGACAACGGCATCGGTATTCCCGCCGATGCCCTGCCCCATGTGTTCGAGCGCTTCTACCGCGTGGATAAAACCCGCTCAGCCGAGGCTGAGAGCGCCGGCTTGGGCCTCTCCATTGTAAAATCCATTTGCACCGCTCACGGCGCCGAGGTGAAGGTGACCAGCGTTCCCAAGGTGGGCAGCCGGTTCAGTGTCACCCTGCCGTCGGCCGGCAATTAAACTTCTGGCTACCCAATGAAGTCCCTCTTGCAGAAATATCTTACACACACCCGCCGCGCCTGGGGCCTGCAGGTGGTGATTGTCGTCGCGCTCATCGCGCTGGGCTGGTGGTCCATTCACCATGCCGCCGCGCAGTCCGCGGTCACCGGCGAAGCCGCCGACCTCCCGGTGGCCAGCGTGGTCCGGGTCACCCGGGAAGACCTGTTCCGCCAAGTGACCATTCCGGCTGAATTCCGACCGTACGAGGAAGTGGAACTGCACGCCAAGGTCTCCGGTTTTATCAAAGACATGCTCGTGGACTTCGGCGACAAGGTCAAAGCGGGGCAGTTGCTCACCACGCTGGAAGTGCCGGAGCTTCGGAATGAATTGACCAACGCCATCGCCGTGGAGCAAAAGGCGCAGGCCAATCACACCAATGCACACCTGATCCTTACCCGGCTCACGGCCGTCAACCGACTGCACCCGGACTTGGTGGCACAACAGGACCTGGACACCGCCGCGGCCAATGACCAAAGCACCGCCGCCGCCATCGCCGCCGCCACAGCGGACGTGGACAAATTCCGCACACTGGTCGCGTACACCGCCATCACCGCCCCCTTCGACGGTGTGGTCACCTGGCGCTACGCCGATCCGGGCGCATTAATCCAGGCCGGCACCTCCTCCGACTCACAATCCCTGCCCTTGGTCCGTGTATCCGACAATTACCGGTTGCGGCTCGATTTCCCGGTCTCCGTCCAATATGTCCAGTACCTCCATGTGGGTGACACCGTGGAGGTGCGGGTGGATTCGCTGGACGGCCGCGTGTTCACCGGTAAGATAACCCGGGCCACCGGCAAGGTGGACTTGGACACCCGCAATATGTTTTATGAAATCGAGGTCCCCAACGCCGACCTTGAAATCGCACCCGGCATGTACGCCACCGTGGTGTTGAAACTCGAGGATCGCCCCAACGCGCTGGCCATCCCCATCCAGGCGGTCCCCGGTAAGAGCGGTTCCGTCCTGGTGGTCAAGGCCAACCAGGAAATCGAGTCGCGCCAGGTCAAGCTGGGCCTGGAAACGCCCGACAAGTACGAAGTGCTCGCCGGGTTGAAGGAAGGCGATGCGGTGATTGTGGGCAATCCCCGCCGTTTCCAAGCGGGCCAGCGGGTGCAGACCATGGCCGCCGCCGGCCTGCCGGGCGAGCCCTAGAATCGCCCTGCCGGCAGCACACCCCGGTGAGCTTTACCCCATGAACCACGGTAAAAACATCCACTATTCAACATTCAACGCGCAACGTCGACGTAACCGGAGCCCTTGGGGATTCGCATGTTGGACGTTGAAAGTTGAATGTTTTATCCCGCCGACGTTTAGTCCTTAAATTCTCAGGAAAACCTCTCACCATGTCTCGCTTTGCCCTGCGCTTTCCCTACCTCATCATCGTCATTTGCCTGATCACCTGTGTGGTGGGGTTGACCAGCCTCGTGCGCATGCCCGTGGACCTTTTTCCGCCGATCAATATTCCCGTGGTGGTCGTGGCCACGTTCTATTCCGGCATGCCGCCGGAGCAGATTGAGAACGACATTACCGGACAATACGAGCGCATGTTCACGCTGGCTTCGGGCGTGGACCACATGGAATCCCGCTCACTCACCGGCGTAAGCCTGATCAAGGTGTATTTCCAGCCAGGCTCAAATCCCGATTCCGATGTGACCAGCATTGCCAACCTGGCCATGGCCAGTCTGCGCTATTTGCCCCAAGGCACGCTGCCGCCCATCGTGATGAAATTCGACGCCTCCAGCCTGCCGGTGTGCCTGGTCACCTTGAAGGGCGAGGGGTTGAACGAAGCGCAATTGCGCGATCTCGGCCAGTTCACCGTGCGCAATCAGATGGCCGGCATCCCCGGCGCCTCTGTGCCACCCGCGTTTGGCGGACGCTACCGCCAGATCATGATCTATGTGGACCCGCTGAAATTGGAAGCGCATCAACTGAGTGTCATGGATGTGGTAAACTCGGTGAACCAAGCCAATCTGATTCTGCCGGCCGGCGACGTCAAAATCGGCCCTTACGACTACAACGTCTATGTCAACAACCAGATCAACAAGATGCATGATCTGGACCTGGTGCCCCTGAAGACCGTCACGGGTTCGCCCCGGCTCGGAGAAAACGTGACCCGGCCACCCGGGTCCCCGAGTCAGGGCACCAGCCTCTACGCCGAGTCGTCCGTGCTCATCGCCGACGTGGGCAAGGCCGAGGACGCCTCGCAAATCCAATACAACAAGGTGCGCATCAACGGCCAACCCTCCGTTTATGTGCCCATCATCAAGTCGGGCGGCGATGCCAATACGATTGTGGTGGTCAACGGCGTCAAGCGCATCGTGTCGCACCTGCTGGACGTGCCCAAGCAACTCGTCACCCAGGTGGTATTTGATCAATCCATCTTCGTGCGCACCGCCATTGAGACGCTGATTCACGAGGGCGCCATCGGGCTGGTGTTGACCGGGCTCATGATCCTGGTTTTTCTCGGCAACGTCCGCGCCACCGCGGCGGTGTTCCTCTCCATCCCCCTGTCCGCCCTCGCGGCGTTTGTGGCGCTGGGACTCGGCGGCAGCAGTGTGAACTCAATGATCCTCGGCGGCCTGGCCCTGGTGTTTTCCCGCCTGATCGATAACTCCGTGGTCGTGCTCGAGAACATTTTCCGCCACCTCGAAATGGGTGAGCCCCCCGCCCTGGCCGCCGAACGCGGCGGTGCCGAAGTGCAGTTGGCCGTGCTCGCCGCCACTCTCACCACCGCCATCGTCTTCTTTCCCGTGACCTTCCTGTATGGCGTCAGCAAATTTCTATTCTGCGCGCTGGCCCTGGCCGTCGTTTTATCGCTGTTCGCCTCGTATCTCGTGGCCATGACTGTGGTGCCGCTGTTCTGCGCCAACTTCATCAAAAGCCACCACGAACCGGGCGATCCGCACACCGCCCCGGCTAAAGGCCGGGCCGGTCGTTTCAATCAATGGTTCAACCAGCAGTTCTCCGCCATGCTGGACCGTTATGAAGGCACCTTGCATCTGGCGCTGGTCCGCCCGCTGGCCACCGTGCTTGGCATCACGGGCTTGTTCATCCTGAGCCTCGGCCTCTTCCCGTTCGTGGGCCGGGCCTATTTTCCCCGCACCGACCCCGGCCAGTTCGTCATCAGCGTCAAAGCCCAGTCTGGTACAAGACTTGAGCTGACGGAGCAACTCGTGGCCCGGGTGGAACAAATCGTGCGCGAGGAGGTGCCCACCAACGACCTCAAAATCATCGTCTCCAACATCGGCACCACGCCGGGCTTCAACTCCATCCTCAATCCCAATTCCTGTCCCAGCACGGCCGTCGTGCAGGTGGGCTTAAACGAACACCGCCAGCACAGCAGCTTCGTCTATCTGAATCGGGTGCGCACCCGCGTGCAAAAGGACGTGCCTGAGGTCAGCGCCTATTTCCAAACCGGCGGGCTGGTGGATGCCGTGATCAATCAGGGCGTGCCCGCCCCGCTCGACATCAAAGTCAGCGCCCCGGATATCCGCACCGCCCATGCCATCGCGGCCGCCCTGGCCGACCAGATTCGCGCCTTGCCCGACGTCAGCGATGTGCTGGTGCCCCAGGATGTCGATTATCCCTCCCTTAAAATCGAGATTGACCGTGAGCGCGTCAGCGAACTGGGCTTGGACGCGAAGGAAGTCATCGACAGCCTGATCACCGCGCTCACCTCCAATGGCATGATCGCGCCGAATTATTGGATCGATCCCACCACGGGCAACAATTACCTGCTCACCGTGCAATTCCCGGAAAACACCATCAAGAACCTGGCTGATCTCGGCTCCATGCCCTTGCGCTCGCCCCACCTGCAACGGCCCACGCGCCTGGATTCGGTGGTGCATATCACGCATATCGAGGCGCCCACCGAGGTGGACCACTACCAAATCCGCCGCACGGTGGATGTCTATGTCTCCCCCACCACGGAAGCCTTGAACGGCGTTTATGCGCAAGTGCAAGCCATCGTGGACGCCACCAAACTGCCGGAAAATACCGTGGTGAACGTGCGGGGCGCGGTGCAGGCCATGCGCGAATCGTTCAAGAGTTTCGGCCTGGGCCTGCTGCTCTCCGCCTTGCTGGTCTACCTGGTTCTCGTGGCCCAGTTCAAATCATTTCTCGACCCGCTCCTCATCATGCTGGCGGTGCCCACCGGGCTCACGGGCGTCTTGCTCATTCTCTTCCTCACCGGCACCACGCTCAATGTCATGTCCCTCATGGGCGTGGTCATGATGGTGGGTATCGTCGTATCCAACAGCATCCTGATCGTGGAATTCACCAATCGATTGCGCGCGGAAGGCTGCCCGGTGCGCGAAGCCGTCTCGCTGGCCTGCCGCGTGCGCCTGCGCCCCGTCCTCATGACCTCCCTGGCCACCCTGATTGGTCTGATTCCGATGGCGCTGACCTTGGGCGCCGGCAGTGAGGCCTATGCGCCGCTCGCCCGCGCCATCATCGGCGGATTGGCCGTCTCCGTGGTGCTCACCGTCTTCATTGTGCCCTGCGCTTATTACCTGATCTACCGCCGGCAGGAGTCGCCAAGGCCGGACGCCGGGGCCAAGACCGGATCACCGGCCGTCGTCACCGATTGAATATGCCAGCATGAAACGAATCTTGTGCGCCATCATCGCCAGCCTGCTCGCCGCCGCTTACGCCGGCGCCAGCGACACCAATGCGGTGTCCGCGCTCACGCTGGCGGAGGCCCATGCCCTGGCCGTACGCCAGCATCCGCAAGTCGCTTCCGCCAATTACCTCGTCCTCGCGGCCGAGGAAATTGTCAAGGAATCCCGGTCCGGATATCTCCCGCAGGTGAATCTCTACGGCACGGCGGTGGGCGCCAACGACGAAAACACGCGCATCCTGGCCGGCGGCTTGAACAACCCGAGCGTCTACGATCGCGCCGCCGGTGGTCTCCAGGTCAACCAGCTCATCACCGACTTTGGTCGCACCGCCAATCTCACGGCTAGTTCCAAGTACCAGGCAGCGGCGGAGAATGAAAATCTGGAGCTGACGCGCGAGCAGGTACTGTTGCAGGTGGACAACGCCTACTACGGCACGCTCGGCGCCCAAGCCGTGCTGAACGTCGCCCGGCAGACGCTGCAAACCCGCCAGATGTTGCTCGAACAGGTCACCGCGCTGGCCACCAACCAATTGCGCTCCCAACTGGATGTCAGCTTCGCCCGGGTGCAACTGCAACAAGCCCGCCTGCTGGTGGAACAGGCCCAAAACAATGCCGACGCCGCCCAAGCCACGCTCTCCACGGCCCTCGGCTACCGCGAATTTCACGCCTTCCAACTCGTGGACCCGACGACCGCCACCAATGCCGCCGGCACGGACGTGGCCGAACTGGTCCAGACCGCACTAACGCAAAGGCCCGAATTGTTGCAATTGCGCAACCAACGCGATGCCGCATTGCGGTTGGCGCGGGCCCAGCGCGACGCCCGCTATCCGGTGCTGGAAGCCGTGGGCGTGGCCGGCGATGCCCCCACGCATGATTCCCATCTCCCGGATGATTACGCGGCCGGCGGCATCCAATTCAGCATGCCGCTCTTTGCCGGCGGACTCTACCGCGCGCGCCAGCACGAAGCCGAACTCCGGGCGCATTCCGCGGATGAACTGGTCCGCTCACTCGAGAACAACGTCATCCGCGACGTCCGTATTGCCTGGCTGAACGTGAATGATGCGCTCCAGGAATTGGTGACCACCGAGGAGTTGGTCCGCAATGCGCAGGAGGCGTTTACCCTGGCCCAAGCCCGTTATCAAAACGGCATCAGCTCCATTGTGGAACTGAGCGAGGCGCAATTGAATCTGACCCAGGCCCTAATCTCCGCGGCCAGCGCCCGCTACGGCGTCCGCCTGCAGCAGGCCAATCTGGCCTACCAAACCGGCAGCCTACATTAAGCAGGCCATGGACGCAGTAGGCAATGCTGGACCGCTGGCAGATTATTCCCCAGTCGGCCATGCCCAACATACAGCTCGGTGGCAATTATGTGGTCACCCAAAAAACACCGGTTGATGCCCAAATAGACTGCCGCTTTGCGATCGGCGCGGGCGGTTCCGGCAGTACCGGAGGTCCCAATGCGTGGACCGCGAATGCCAACCCGACAGCTTATTAATATTCCGCCGTTTTGTTACGCCTGAACGCCCAATTGCAGCCGGGCGTCGGTTTCGAGCATGGTCTTCAAATTCGCCCAGTTGGCGTTGTTCATGTCGTTGAACGCATTCAGGTAAACCGCCACCACTTCGTGCGGGTACTTCGCCACCAGAATTTCCACCGCGGCCTTGAGCTTGGCGTCATCCATCGAACTGGGCAAATCCTCCACCACGCCCTGCTCGTTCGGAATATTGAGGGCGTTCAAATAGTCCACCAGCATCGCCTGGTGCTTCTTGACGAGCCAGGCGCGCAGCAGCGCCCCAGCCGCGCCATCCAACTGCGGCTTGGTGAGCACGGCGAGCATGGCCGCGTGGCGGGCATCGCGTGGCTGACGCTCCAGAAAGACCGGGCGCACGTGCTTGGCCTGGGCCACGGCCCCCAGGGTGGCCTTGTAAGCCGGCTTGTCCGACTCATACGTGAATTGCAGGATGTCCTTCGCCAGCTCGGGCGACATAAAACCAAGTAGTTCGTGAGATTTTAACATAAAAATTGAAGATAATGGCCGGTCGGGCCCACAATGGTTCAAACGGCCCGGGGGCCTGGAAAAAGCCGGTTCATGAAGCCGCCGCGTTGGTCTCGATCGTGGTGACCGAGAGCTTGTTCTTCCTGGCGAGTTGTTCGCATTGCTCGCGTTCCAACAGCAGCGTCTTGCCGGATTCGAGCGCCAACACCGAAATTCTTGCGGCGGCACACGTCTCAAACGTCTGGGCGCCGATGCACGGAATGTCGAAGCGCATGTCGTGATTCAACTTGGCCACCTTCACGGCCACCGCGCCGCCGTTCTTGCCGGCCAGTTCGCCGCCGCGCGCCAGGCATTTGTCGGTGCCCTCGAATCCCTCCACCGCCAGCACCGCGCCGTCCTTCACGACCACCAATTGACCGATTTCCAGCCGGGACACCTCCTTGGCGATACGAAAGCCGAAGGCCACATCGCTGCGCTGTGCCTCGGAAAGCTTGGGCCCGAGGGCAAAGCCGTTTTGCGGCATGAGCGGCGCCAACCAGGGCGTGGCCTCAACCAGCTCCACCCCATCCTTCCGCAATTCCTCCGCCACCGCGCCAAAAAGCGTATGCGCGTTCTTCTCCTTGAGCCGCATCAACACCCCCATGGCCCGCAAATCAGGCCGCACATCAAAAAGATTCTTCGGCGCCAATTGCCCGGCCATGACACATTGCTTCACGCCCCGGCTGGTGAACGCGCCGATCATCTTGCTCACCTGCCCCACGTGCAGCCAGACGATTTCATCCACCAGAGAACCCAGCGCCGGATCGGTTTCGCCCTCGGCTGCCACGGCCACGATGCGCTTGACGCCGGCCGCGCGAGCCAGGCGCGCAAAATCCAGCGGCAAGGAACGGCTGCCGGCTATGAGACCAATCGAGTCCAACGCGAGATTCATGTCATTCGAGGCGCCTAGTTTACCCATCCGGCCGCCGGACGCCAGCCGGTAATTTGCGGTCCGGCCGGTGCCGGCGCCACCCAAGCCCAGTTTTTAGGCTCCTCCTGAAACCGCCAACCGGCTCTTGCATGACCCAGCTCAACAAAAGGTTGACTGTCTCACGACCACACAGACTTGCCTCATTCCCAAACACCCACTGCCATCGGCCGCGCTTGAATTGAAGCAATTTTCTGTTGGCGCGCGGCTTGCTGGAATTGGGGCGATGTCAGCTTTGGATAACATATACCAGAAGATGGTGCCCACCTTGGAAGCGGGGGCCTTCGCCCAATTGCATCAAGATGTGCCACCGGGTGACCCCCAAAGCCAGATCGGCCGCGAAGTGGCACACGAGTTGAACAACATCTTGACCGTCATTCAAGGCTATGCCGACCGGCTGGTCATGAAATATGGCGACAATCCGGTGTTGCGTCACGATCTGCAATTGATATCGGACAACAGCCGCCGGGCGGTGGCCACGATCAAGAAAGCCCGCGGCGTCACGCCCCGGCCCAAAGCGCCGGAGCCCGTTCCGGCTGCGGTGGCCTGAGCGCCATTGGGTCTGCCTGCCGAGCCCGCCTCCCCGGCGGTGCCCGCTGATATTATTTCGGCGGCGATCGCTCACTTGGTCTTCCGGGACCGGATCAGATAACGCGCAAAGGAAATCAACCCCGAGAATTTGTACCCTGGATCCACGTACTTCTCGATGACATAAAAGGCGAAATAGTAACACCGGCAAAAGCTCCATACGACCAGCGCCAGCAAAACGGCCGTTTGCCAACGGGGATCGTTCATGAACAGAAGCCCGGCGGCGGCCAACCCGATCAATAAGAACAGCAGCCCCTTCAGTTTGATCCAAAATGCGCTCGTGAGGTCTTTCATAAATTCAAGTCGTTCGTCCGATCGGCGGCCGGCCTCGGAGTGGCGCCTAGGGAATCAAACTCGAGATCGCCTCGGCGGCCCGTTTTGGCGCTCCGGGCAAGCCGAGCGAGGCTATGATGGCCGCCAACTTGATTTTGATCTGAAGGCGGTGCTCTTCGTTTCGCAGCAATTGCAGCGCCGCGCCGGCAATATTCTCCGGGTTCAGCCGCCTTTGCAAAAACTCAGGGTAGACTTCGTCGGCGGCGAGCAGGTTGGGCATGGTGAACGATTTGACCGTGATGATGCCCAAGGCAAAAGCCAGTCCAAGCAGCGGCTTCTTGTATATCGTCACGGTCGGCACGCCAAAATAGGCGCATTCCATGGTGACCGTCCCCGTGGAGGCAATGGCCACATCCGCTGCCGCGAGCGCCCACGGCAATTCGCCGATTTGAATATCCAGAGTCGCGTCCAGGGCCCGCGCCTGCCGCGCCAATAACGGATTGGGCAGCACCATCTTGGTCTTCACCGCCGGCAATTGCTCCCGGATCAACCGCACCGCCCCCAGCATCGACGGCAGGTGTTGGTGCAACTCGCTTTTGCGGCTGCCCGGCAACAGCAGAATCTGCGGCGGGTCATGCACCGCCGGCGATTCGCGACGGACCGAGGTCAATTCGGCGCCGGCGTAACGTCCGATCATGGGATGGCCCACGAATTCCACCCGCAATTGCGGCACGCGCTGGGCATACCATTCCTTTTCAAACGGGAAGATGCTCAACAGCAAATCATAATCCGCCGCCAGCAGATTGGCCCGGCCCGGCCGCGAGGCCCAGACCTGCGGCGACACAAATTGAACCAACTTCGGCCGCCAGGTGGAGAATGGATTGTCGCGGAGGTATTCCTTGACCGCGTGACCGAATCGCAGGTTGAAGCCGCCATAATCGATACCGATAATGAAATCGGGTTGCCGCTTGATTGCCAGCTCCAGCAGTTGCCCTCCCAGCTCCCGCAGCTTGAAATATTTGCCCGGCGTCGGAATGCCCACCATGGCGTGTTGCGTGAGGTCAAACGCCTGTTTCACGCCCGCCGCCGACATCCGGCTGCCGCCCGCGCCGAAAAAGACCGCGTCGGGATGCAACTCCCGCAACGCCGCCACCAGCTCCGCCGCCAGCAGATCCCCGCTGGCCTCGCCGGCAATGAGCATGAACGATTTCGACTTCACCGCCTCATTTCAACGTAAAGCCGCTGGGTTGCAAAGCTGCAAATGCGGCCGGCCGCCTGGGCGCCGTTCCGCCCACCGCCCGCCGCCGCCGAGCGGACGGCTCCCACCACCGGGTCAGCCGAGGCTCCCGACCGAAAGATCCGGCTCCAATTGGTCAAAATTTGACAAGTTCTTGACAACCCATGTGGAGTTCACAGCACAATTTCGCCTGAGAATGATACGAATGAATCGCCGTGTCCATCTGCTCCTGTTTTTGTCCCTGCTGGCTGCCTGCCCGGTGCTGGCCGGGGTGAAAAATAGCGATTGCCTGGATTGCCATGGCGATAACACCCTGTTCAAAACCAACGCCGCCGGCAAGGTGACCTCGCTCTTCGTTGACGCGGCCAAGCTAAGAGCGTCCGCACACCACACCAACGATTGCATCAGTTGCCACGCGGACGTGACCGCCAAGCATCCGGACGACAACCTGCCTCTCGTTGCGGTGGATTGCGCGCGTTGCCACCAGCGCCAGACCGAAAGCTACAACGCCAGTGTGCACGGGCTGGCCTTGAAAGCCGGGTACGATGATGCCGCCACCTGCAGCGACTGCCACGATTCGCACGAGGTCATTGCCGACACGTCACCCAGTTCGCCGATGTATTTCTCGCGCCAGGCCGAGACCTGCGGTGCCTGCCATAACAAGGAAGCGCGGGAATGGGCCCAAAGTGTCCATGGCCAGGCCGTTTTGGCGGGGTCACATGACGCACCTACCTGCACGGGTTGTCATGACGAACACAAAATACGTTCGCTCAAGAGCTCTTCCTCCATGGTGATCTCCGAGGACGTTTGCAGCCGCTGCCACGCCTCCGAACGGCTCAACACAAAATACAATCTGCCGGCGGATCGCGTGCAAACCTTCTTCGAAAGCTATCATGGCCTGGCTGCCCAGTACGGGTCTACCGTGGCCGCCAACTGCGCCAGTTGCCACGGCTTTCATAAGATCCTGCCATCCGCCGACCCCAACTCCACCATCAACAAGGCCCACCTGGTGGAAACCTGCGGCAAATGTCATCCGGGCGCGAACAAGGAGTTTTCCCTCGGCAAGATCCATGTACCGCCCGACGGCCAGGCGGCCGGGACGGACTTTGGCAGCCGGCTAAACCGGTGGGTGCGCGGGCTGTACCTCTTCCTGATTGTGGTAACCGTCGGCGGCATGTTCGCGCATAACGCCACCCTCTTCCTCAAGAAAACGGCCGCCCGGCTGCGCATGACCGATCGGCCCATCGTGCGGATGACCGCCGCCCAGCGCTGGCAGCATTTCGTGCTGGCCGCCAGTTTCATTGTGCTGGCGATCACCGGTTTCGCCCTCAAGTTCCCCGATTCCTGGCTGGCCAAACTGCTCGGTTCCAGCGAACCCTTCCGCCGCTGGTCCCACCGCGTCGCCGGCCTCGTCCTGTTGCTGATCGGCCTCTACCACTTGGTCTATTTGCTCACCACGCGCGACGGCCGCCGGCTGCTGGCCGATCTTTTCCCCGTAAAGCAAGACGCTTTCGACGTGCTCCAAGCCATCCGCTATCTGACCGGGCTCTCGCCACACAAACCAACCATCGGCCGCTTTGGCTATGCCGAGAAAATGGAATATTGGGCCGTGGTCTGGGGCACCGTCATCATGGGCGCCACCGGCCTGGCCATCTGGTTCAAGATCGATGTCACGCAGCACCTGCCCCGGTGGGTCGTGGCCGTGGCCACCACCATCCATTACTACGAGGCCGTCCTGGCCTGCCTCTCGATCATCGTCTGGCATTTCTACCACGTCATCTTTGACCCCGAGGTTTACCCGCTCAACACCGCCTGCCTGGACGGCCGCATTTCGGAGGAATTTCAGCTCCACGAACACCCGCTGGAACCGGAAACGGCGCAGCGGCGCGCCGACCGCCCCACCCAATTGGAGAGCGGTAAGGAAATCTGATTGTCCAATTAAGTCTATCGTTAACTTTTTTATATTGCCAAACCTTGCAAAGTAAATCGCAATTTATGGTAAGCAGAGTTCAATAGCCCGTCTTAAAGTGGACAGTATTAGACAACCCAAAAACCGACCAACATGAACGTCTTCGTTGCTGGACTGAGCTATAAGACCACGCCGGTGGAAGTGCGCGAAAAGCTAGCCGTGGCCCGATCCCGTCTCCAATGCTGCGGCTGCCGCCTCAAGTTGCGCGGCGGGCTGGACGAGGTGGTGCTATTGTCCACGTGCAATCGCGTGGAAATTTACGGGGTGGCCCAATGGATTCACGGGCGGGTGCATCAGCTTTTCCAGGAACTGGCCGGTACGGACGTGGACCTCACCCCTCATTTGTACGTCAAGGAAGGCGCGGCCGCCGCCCAACATCTGTTCGCGGTCGCCAGCGGGCTCGATTCCCTGGTCATCGGTGAGACCGAAATCACCGGCCAGGTGAAAAACGCGTATCAGGCGGCGAAAGACGCCGGCTTGGTGGGCAAGAAATTGAACCGGCTGTTCCAGACGGCCTTCTCGGTGGTGAAACAAATCCGCACCCACACCGCCATCGGTCGCGGCGCCACCTCCGTGGGCAGCGTGGCCGTGGAACTGGCCGAAAAAGTATTTGATGCCGATCTGGGCCAGAAGACGGTGATGATCCTGGGCGCCGGCAAAATGGGTGAAGCCTGTGTGAAGCACCTGGCCAAGCGCGGCGCCAAGACCGTGCTGGTGGCCAACCGCTCCGTGGAACGTGCCGAAAAGCTGGCCGCCGAATTCGGCGGACGCGCCGTGCGCCTCGAGGATTCCGCCGCCGCCATCACTGAAGCCGACATCTTGGTCAGCTCCACCGGCAGTCCGGATATCGTCCTCCGGCGCGAGGACATCGCCCGCATTCTCCCCGCCCGTCGGAATCGTCCCCTCGTGTTGGTGGACATCGCCGTGCCCCGGGATATTGATCCTGCCGTGGCGGAACTGCCGAACGTTTTTCTTTATGACATTGACGACCTGGAAGCGGTGGTCCGGGAAAACACCCGGAACCGTGAACAGGAGCTGGCACTTTGCCAGACCATTATCGCCCGGTACACCACGGAACTGATGGCGCGCTTCAACTCGCCCGGTCACCGGCCCGCGTCGGCACCGGTGGAAGTGGTGTCGGGCTGGATGGCGGAAAGCACCACGGCCTGAGCCGGCGATCAGCCATGAATTTATTTGGATCATTTAACGGTGGATGCGAGACGACCGGCTTGCCGCTGAACGCGTCTGCTGTTGGGAACCCGCAAGATTGGGGCTGCGGATTAAAGCACTGCGGCACTGATATCGAGCCGTATCCGGACCGAGCAGATAAAAACAACAACACAAAACGCGCGAATCGAAACTGACTATTAGTATGAAAATGACCTACCTTCTCACCTCCGTCGCTGCAGGTTCCCTGCTGACGTTAACCGCCCAGGCCGGCATTGTGGGGAGCCCCCACGATTTTTCGGCGCAATCCTGGAACACTGATCCCGCGGATCCGGCCACCGTTTGCAGCACCTGTCACACGCCGCACCATGCCGATAGCAGCGTGGTCCCGCTGTGGTCACACCAGACCACCTCGGCCTCGTTCACCATGTACAACCAGACCACCGTTCCGGTGTCCCAGATGGTGGCCGTGCCAGCCGCCTCGCCCAACGGTCCCTCGCTGGCGTGCTTGAGCTGCCATGACGGCACCGTGGCCATCAACACTTATGGCGGCGCTTACGGCGGCAACATGACCACCCACGGTACGCCCACGGTCATCACCAACGGCGCCCTCATCGGCACGGACCTCACCCATTCACATCCCATCTCTTTCGAGTACAGCCCCAGCATTGTCGGCTCCGGCCCCACCCAGGACAAATGGCTCTATAATCCCCAAACCACGCCCGTGCTGACCCCCGTCAGCGGCACCTTCGTGCCCGGCAACAATATGACCATCCAAGGCTTCCTGCTGAATGGCGATAATTCGTATCATCTGGAATGTGGTTCCTGCCATGATGTCCACAACCAGATTGGCACCCCCTATGACCCAGTCTCCAACCCGAAACTGGTCAAGATCGTTGGCGTGGACTCCAGCGGCAAGGGCAGCCTCCTGTGCCGTAGCTGCCACAACAAGTAATCACCTCCCCGGAAACTCCATGGCGCACCAACGTATGAAACTGTCCTGGTCTGCCGCGTCACCGACTGCGGTTCGGCCGCCAGGCAATCCTCACGGTGCCTGGACAACCCCTAACTTGAACAAAATATGAAAAGATTTGATTTTTACCGTGTGCGCCGGGGCCTCGCCATTATGGCAGCCAGCCTGGCTGCGGGCGGCATCATTGGATCCGCTTCCGGCCAGGAGGCTCCCATGTATCGCATGTCCCAGAGCGCCGACGGCGGCATTGGCTCCGGCGGCGGCGTGCCGGCGGCCCCCATCATGGGCACCCCCGTCGTCAACGGCACAAACATCACGCTGAGCTGGTATGGCTTGGAGGGATGGTACACCATCCAGGGCGCCACCAGTGCGGCCGGCCCGTGGAACAACCTTACCGGCGTGGAAGCCAGCGACTATGCGGCGCAATACACTCTGCCAGATCCGGACACCACCAACAACTACACCCTCTTTCAACTGTACGCGACGAACTCTTTCGCCGGCGCTGCCGCTTGCAGCAGCTGCCATGGCAAACAGTACATTCCGTTCACGGCCACGGCCCACGCCAACGCCTACAACGCCCTGGCCGCGATTCACGAGAATAACAATTCCGAGTGTATTCTCTGCCACACCGTTGGTTTTGGACAACCGACTGGTTTCACGAATGCCGCCACTACGCCCTATCTTGAAGGCGTTGGCTGCGAAGCTTGCCACGGCGCCGCCGCCTGGCACAAAAATGGTGATCATTCGGCCATCATCCCCGTCCTGAGTCTCGACCCGATGATCTGCGGAAGCTGCCACAACGGCTTCAACCCGCAATACAACGAATACACCAACTCGCCGCATTACCTCGTCAATGACACCATCAATTACGGGGTCGAGGGCGGCGTGTATTACACCAACACGGTGGTCGTCGGCAGCACCACTTATTACGGCTACTATGTGACCACCAATTCCAACGGCACACTGAAGACGAATGCCACCACGGGCATCTTCAGCAGCACCCATGTGCCGGGCACCGTGGCTGATTCCGGCGATGACCGCCAGACCAGTTGCGGCGTTTGCCACTCGGGCGCCGCCCGCATGGCCATGCTGAATGACTATGTCCTCCGCCAGGAAGGCATCACCAATCCGCTGGTCCTACCCATCGCCGCCGATGCTGGCGCCTGGGGCCCAACTTGCGCCAACTGCCATGATCCGCACGGACTGAACGCATCACCGATCCTCGGCACCACCACCAATATCGTGGGGAACGTCACCAATATCGGTCTGGCCGTGGTCGGCACCAACTGGGTCCAATTGCGCAATCCGCTCTGGTCCTCGAACTTCTTCACCATGGCCTCCCAGTCGGATAAACGCGTTGACTCCCTGGGCAACCCCTATTACCTGAGCACCACCTTTTCAAGCATGTATGACCCCACCATCAACGTCTGCGCCCAGTGCCATAACACCCGCGGTGCCCGTTGGGATGGTCGCGGCTACGGCTTGATCACCAACAGCTTCGCGGTGACCAATTACGTGGTCTCCGCCGCTTATACCAACGAGTACACCACCAATTACAACACTTACGGTCAGATCGTCGGTGTCACCACCAACACCAGCCCCACCGGCGGAATCGTCACGAATGCGGTGGCCACCAACGTCTTGGTGGTTACGACCGGCTTGACCAGCAATACCAATGGTTTCAGCCGCGCGCCGCACCTTTCGCCGCAGTACAATATGCTGATTGGCATCCTGCAGCCCGATTACCTCAATAGCACCAACGGAACCTCGGTTTATACCAATGGTGTTTTGAACAATGGTATCGGCATTTATGCCACGCACAGCGGCATTCGTAACCGTAGCATCTACAACACCAATCAGTGCGCCACCTGCCACGTGCCCAGCTACACCGCTTCGGGGGCTAACGTCAGCGGCCACACCTTCGCCATGGATCCCAATGGCTGCGCCTTGGGCGGCTGCCATACCTCCGGTTGGCCGGATTATGTGGATTATCAAGTCCAGACCACCAACAACATCACCGGCGTGGTGGATCTACTGAATCGCTGGGCCACCAATAACGCCCCGGCCATCTTCACCAACTATAGCAAGTACGGACTCGATAGTTGGGAATACACCTCGCCTGGCTCGTTGGGCGTCGCGGGCACCGGCCCCTCGACCGCCGACCAACTGCTGCTGCCCGCCGTCATCCAACAGGCCCGGTTCGATGTCTACATGGCCTTCTCCGATGGCAGCTTGGGCGTGCACAACCCGACGTTCATCCCGCTGCTGCTGAAAGATGCCGAATCCAAGGTGCTCAGCCAGTTCGTCACGGCCAAATTCACAGCCAGCTCCACCACGGTGGGCACCAATGTCGTCGTCACGTTCACCGACCTGAACCCGAATGTCACCGCGGCCACGTGGAACTTCGGCGACGGCGTGGGCACCACCAACACCGCGGCCAGCACCGTCAAGTATTCGTACGCGAACCCGGGCACCTATTCCGTCACGCTTACGGCCACCGACGGCAATGGCAATGTCTGGGTAGCGTGGACGCGCCTCGCCGCA
>CAYTJG010000003.1:32104-54929 GCA_964437865.1 uncultured Bifidobacteriaceae bacterium
ACGGCAATGGCACCGAAACCCTGACGCGCAACAACTATATCAACGTCTACGTGCTGCCGACCGCGGCCTACAACGCCAGCAAGGCGGGGTTGACGACCAATAATACGGACACCGTCACCTTCACCAGCACCGGCGCCAATACGTCATACGCCAAGTGGTCGCTCTACGATAACACGGGCACCATCTCCACCGCCCATCGCCTGTCGGCCATGGCGGGCCTCAGCGTCTCGTTCACCTACACCAACACGGGCAATTTCCCCGTGGTCTTCCAGGCGAGCAGCCCGGGTGGCAGCGTCACCGTCACCAATAGCCTCACGATTCCGTAATCTGGATTCGAGGAAACACTAAACTGTCAAACAAAACGGGCTTTGGCCATTTGGCCAAAGCCCGTTTCTCTTGTTTCCATCCGTCGTCGGACCAAAAAAAGTGCGCGACGAGTGTTCAATGAGATCGGCGTCCCCGCATGGCGGAGCAGTGCTCGTAGAGCAATCCACGCCCCGGCTCTGGAATCTCAATCGCCGGTATTTGGATGAGAACTATTCGTCGCGCAAGGCAAACATGACACAGCCCGTGGCGGCCGCAAATAAAACTTATCCACAAGTCATTCACCGGCCGGGCGCCCCCTTTTGCGCGACCGAATGACGGCTGCGCTGGGTTCCTGGAACCCAGTCTTGCATTGTGCTAAAATTCAACTTGGCGCTCAAAAAACCGACAAGACGGCACGACCGCTTGCTGCGAGAATACGGTGTTTGGAAGCGTCATGAAAAAAATCACTGTCATCGATTCACATACCGGCGGCGAGCCCACGCGCGTCGTCCTATCCGGCGGACCGGAGCTTGGCGGCGGCACGGTGGCCCAACAATTGGAAGTTTTCCGGGCGAACCATGACCCGTTCCGCTCGGCAATCGTCAACGAACCCCGCGGCTCCGATGTGGTGGTGGGCGCCCTGTTGGTGGAGCCGGCGGACAAGTCCTGCGTGGCCGGGGTGATCTATTTCAACAACGTTGGCTATCTGGCCATGTGCGGCCATGGCACCATCGGCCTGGTAGTCACGCTGGCACACCTGGGAAAAATCCAACCTGGCGAACACCGGATTGAGACCCCCGTCGGCGTGGTCACGGCCACGCTGCACCCGGATGGCACCGTCTCCGTGGCGAACGTGCCCAGCTACCGTCAGGCCAAGGCCGCCACAGTCGTGGTACCCGGCCGCGGACCCGTCACCGGCGACGTCGCCTGGGGCGGCAATTGGTTTTTCCTCGTCGAACACCATGATCAAGACCTGTCGCTGGCCAATGTGGACCGGCTCACCGATTTTTCCTGGCGCGTGCGGCAGGCGGTCAATGGGCAGGGCTTTCCGGAGGTGGACCACGTGGAACTCTTCGGCGCGCCGACCGTGCCGGGTGCCAATTCCCGGAATTTCGTGCTCTGTCCCGGCAAGGCCTACGACCGTTCGCCCTGCGGCACCGGCACCAGCGCCAAACTCGCCTGCCTGGCCGCCGACGGCAAGCTCGCTCCCGGCGCGGTTTGGACCCAGGAGAGCGTGATTGGCAGCACCTTCAGAGGCAGTTTCCAGTGGCTGGATCAGGCGGCGGGCAAGGTGGCGCCAGTCATTACCGGCGCGGCTTTCGTAAACTCGGAAAACACCCAGTTTTTGAACGAAAAGGACCCGTTTTGTTGGGGCATCCGCTCGTGAACAAGTCGCCGGATATCATCATCGTGGGCGCCGGCATCGTGGGCGCGGCCTGCGCGGCCGCCTGTGCCCGCGGCGGCCTGCGCGTGCTGGTGCTGGAACGTGGCCCGATCGGCGGCGGCACCACGGCCGCCGGCATGGGCCATCTCGTGGTCATGGACGACTCCGAGGCCCAATTTGCCCTCACCAGCTATTCGCTCCGCCTCTGGCACGCACTGCGCCCGCAATTGCCGGAGGCGGTGGAGTTCATCGCTTGCGGCACCCTCTGGTGCGCCGCCGATGCCGAGGAAATGGCGGAAGTACGGCGCAAGGAGAAATTTTATTCTGACCGGGACGTCCGCGTGGAAGTGCTGGACGCCCAGGGCGTGGCCCAAGCTGAACCCCAACTTCGCCCGGGCCTGGCCGGCGCTCTGTGCGTGCTGGATGACGGCGTGATTTATCCGCCCTGCGCCGCCCATTTTTTCATCGAACTAGCCCGGCAGCACGGTGCCGAATTCCGCGGCCATGCCGAGGTTTCCGCCTTGCTGCCCGAGGGCGGCGTCCAATTGCGCGACGGCTCGCGCCTCAGCGCCGGACGCAGCGTAAACGCCGCCGGCCCCTGGTCCCCCGCCCTCGCCCCCGGCCTGCCCGTGCGCAAACGCAAGGGACACCTCGTGGTCACCGACCGTCATCCGGGTTTTGTCCATCACCAGATCGTGGAACTCGGTTATCTCAAAAGCGCTCATTCCGTCAGCAAGGATTCCGTGGCCTTCAATGTGCAACCACGGCGTTCTGGCCAGGTGCTCATCGGCTCCTCCCGCCAATTCGATGCCGAAGGCACGGAGGTAAATCAGGAAATTCTCGACCGCATGCTCCGCCGCGCCCTCGAATACATGCCCTCACTCGGAAACCTCTCGGCCATTCGTGTGTGGACCGGCCACCGGGCCGCCACGCCGGATAAATTGCCGCTCATTGGACCCTCGGCCGCCAGCGATCGCGTCTGGTTTGCCACCGGACACGAGGGACTGGGCATCACCACGTCCGTGGGCACCGGGCAACTCCTGGCCGATCTGCTGCTGGGCCGCCCGCCGGCGATTGCCGCCGCACCTTTTGCCCCGGCCCGCTTTGCCCAGGGAGGAACTTTCCATGACTGAGACCGTTCAAATCAACGTCAATGGACACGCACTGGTGGTACCGGTCGGCACCGTGGTGGCTGGCGCGCTGGCCATCGCCGGCGTCACCCAATTCCGCCGCGCCGTGGGTGGCGCGCCACGCAGCCCCGTTTGCGGCATGGGCGTCTGCATGGAATGCCGCGTCACTATCAATGGCCGCGCGCAGAGCCGCAGTTGCCAGACCCTTTGCGAACCCGGCATGGAGGTGCGCACCGATGAGTGACCGCGTGCAAAAGTTTGAAATCGTCGTGGTGGGCGCCGGCCCGGCCGGCCTCGCCGCCGCCACCGTCGCCGCCGAACACGGCCGGCGCGTGGCGTTGCTGGATGACACCCCCTGGCTGGGGGGGCAGGTTTGGCGCGGCGAACAGCGCCACCCCGCGCTGCCCCAAGCGCAACAGTGGCTCACCCGCTGTCAACGTTCCGGCGCCACTTGGCAGCGCCAGACCAGTGTCATTGCCTCGCCACACCCCGGAGTACTGCTCGCCGAACATCCGACCGGCGCCCGCGAAATCCATTTCCAAAAGCTCGTGCTGGCCACCGGCGCCCGCGAATTGCTCCTGCCTTTCCCCGGCTGGACCCTGCCCGGGGTCATGGGTCCCGGCGGCTTGCAGGCGCTGGTCAAGAATGGTTGGCCGATCGCCGACCAACGCGTGGTGATCAGCGGTACGGGCCCCTTGCTGCTCGCCGTGGCCGATGGTTTGAAAAAACACGGGGCCAGGATGGTTTGCGTGGCCGAACAGGCCCCCGCGGGAAGGTTGTTCCGCTTCGGGGCGGAACTGCTCCGACATCCGGCCAAAATCCTGCAGGGGGCGCAAATTAAACTCCGGCTCTTGGGACTGCCCTTTCTCACCGGAACCTGGCCCGTCCGCGCGGAAGGCGACGACCGGGTGCGCGCGGTCACGTTGACCGACGGGGTTCATACGCTTACCAAGGAGTGTGACGTGCTGGCCTGCGGCTTCCACTTGGTGCCCAACGTGGAATTGCCCCTGGCGTTGGGCTGCACTCTGCGCGATGGCTTCGTGCGCGTGAATGAAGACCAGGCCACCAGCGTGAACGCCATCTATTGCGCCGGCGAACCGACCGGTATCGGCGGCGCCGACTGCGCGCTGATCGAAGGCCAGATTGCCGGCTACGCCGCGGCCGGATGCGCCACTGAGGCACGCCGCTTATTCGCCACCCGGGCTGGCTGGCATCGTTTCCGCGACGCGCTGGCCACAGCCTTTGCCTTGCGCCCGGAAGTCACCACGCTGGCCACGGACGACACCTTGCTCTGTCGCTGCGAGGACGTCACTTTGGGCCGCGTCAAGCAGTTCCCCGGCTGGCGCAACGCGAAACTGCAAACCCGCTGCGGCATGGGCGCCTGCCAGGGCCGCACCTGCGGCGCCGCGGCAAAAGTCCTTTTCGGCGCCGGACCCGACGCCGTCCGGCCCCCCGTCCTGCCTGCACGGGTTTCCTCCCTCTTGACTCCGTCCGCCGCCGATACCAACCTCGAAACCAAACCAACACCATGAACATTGACCTCGAACCCAAAGCGATCAAAGCCGCCGCGGCGAAACTGAAGTTTCGGACCAAGGCGTTCATCAACGGCAAATTCACGTCCTCCGCCAGTGGCAAGACCTACGCCTCGATCAACCCGGCCAACAACGAGCCGATTGCCCAGATCGCGGCCTGCGAACCCGAAGACATCCACACCGCCGTGAAGGCGGCGCGCAAAACCTTCGATAGCGGCGTCTGGTCCCATATGAAACCCGGCGACCGGAAGGCCGTCCTGCTTAAATTTGTGGAGCTGCTGGAGAAGCACGCCATGGAAATTGCGCTGCTTGATTCTTTGGACGCCGGCAAGCCCATCCTGGACTGCGCCACGATGGACATTCCCGATGCCATCCATTGCATCCATTGGCACGCCGAATTGACCGACAAGCTGTACGAGCGCACCAGTCCTTCCGGGCCGGACATCGTTTCCATGATCGTGCGCGAACCCATTGGCGTGGTGGGCATGATCCTGCCCTGGAATTTTCCGGCCCAGATGATGGCTTGGAAGATCGGCCCGGCCCTCGCCGCCGGCAACAGCCTCGTGGTGAAGCCCGCCAAACAAACCTCGCTCAGCGCGCTGCGCATGGCCGAAATCGCCGCCGAAGCCGGCCTGCCGGCCGGCGTGCTCAACATCGTCCCCGGCAGCGGCGCCATCCTCGGACCAGCCCTCTGCCGGCACATGGAAGTGGACATGGTGGCCTTCACCGGGTCCACCAGCGTCGGCCGCGACCTGCTGCGCTATTCCGCCGAATCCAATCTCAAGCGCATCATTCTCGAACTCGGCGGCAAGAACCCGCAGGTGGTGCTCGCCGACGCTGACCTCGACAACGTGGCGCCGCACGCCGTCAACTCGGCGTTCTGGAACATGGGGGAGAATTGCAGCAGCGGCTCGCGACTCATCGTGCACCGCAGCGTCAAGGATGAGCTGCTCAAGAAGTTCATTGAGCAGACCAAGCTCTGGCCCATCGGCGACCCGCTCAATCCCAAGATCCGCGTCGGACCGCTCATCGAACCCGGCCACATGCAAACCGTCTTGAATTTCATTGAGACCGGCAAAAAAGAAGGCGGCAAGCTCGTCCTCGGCGGCGGACGCACCCTGCACAAGACCGGCGGCAATTTCGTGGAACTCACCGTGTTCGACGAGGTCACGAATTCCATGACCATCGCCCGGGAAGAGATCTTTGGGCCGGTGCTGTCCGTGATCCCGGTGGACAGCGACGAGGAAGCTATTGCCGTGGCCAACGATACGAATTACGGACTCGCCGCGTCCCTGCACACGCGCGACATCGCCAAGGCCCACCGCTTCGCCCGGGCCATTCGCGCTGGCGTGGTCTCCGTTAACTGCTTCTCCGAGGGCGATCTCACGACGCCGTTCGGTGGCTTCAAGGAATCCGGCTTTTTTGGCCGCGATAAATCGGCCTACGCCCAGGAGCAATATACCGAGTTGAAGACCGTCTGGATGCAACTTTGATTTTATCATGACCGCCAAATCGAAAACCAATTCCCTCCACGGCATTCTGCCCGCGCTCATCACCCCGATGAACGCGCAACAGGAAATCGACTATGAACGGCTTGGCCGTTTCACGGAACATCTCGTGCGCAAAGGCGTCCACGGCCTGGTGCCGCTGGGCAGCACGGGCGAATTTTATGCCCTGACCCCAGTGGAGCGGGAGCAAACGCTCAGGACCGTCCTCGCCGCGGCCGGCCGTGTGCCGGTGGTCGCCGGAGTCAACGCCGGCTCCACGCGCGAAGTCGTCGCCTATGCCCAGCAGGCCGAGCAATTGGGCTGCGCCGGCGTGATGGTGGCCGCGCCGTTTTATTCGCTGCCGCGGCCGGATGAACTGTTCGCCCATTTCAAGGCCGTGAACAATGCCATTGGCATTCCCATCGTGCTTTACAATTATCCGGGCCGCACCGGCGTGGATATGACCCCGGAGTTCGTGGCGCGTCTCGCCGCGCTGAACAATGTGCGGTACGTCAAGGAAAGCACCGGGGAAATGCCACGCATTACCGACCTCCTCCGCCGCTGCGCGGGCCGGTTGGAGGTGTTCTGCGGCTGCGACACCATTGCGCTGGAGAGCTTGATGGTGGGCGCCATCGGCTGGGTGGGCGGCGTGGCCAATATTCTCCCCGCCTCGCACGTGAAACTCTATCAATTGACCGTGGTCAAACAGGATCTTCCGGCGGCCCGGAAACTATTTTTCGAAATGCTGCCGACGTTGGAACTAATGGAAGGCGGCGGCAAATACACGCAATTCGCCAAAGCCGGCTGCCGGCTCATGGGGCACGATGCCGGCCCGCCCCGCCAACCCTTGGGCGAGCCCACGAAAACGGAACTGGCCACCCTCCGCACCGCGCTCAAAGCCTGCGCCGAAGGCCGCGCCGCTTAAGCATCCGCTGCTCCGGAGCATCCGTTTCCAATGGAAAGGGCGGCGTTTTCACGCCGCCCTGTGCCGAACCGATTTCACCTGCCGGCTTCCGCGGCGCGAACGCCGCGAAAGACCGGAACATTCTTTAATGTCCCCACCAACCCGGCGTCCGGTTGGTGCTCACCGTAATGCTCACCGGAGCGGACGTGGTGTTCAGACTTTCGCTATCCGTGGCAATCGCCGTGAGCGTGTAGGCGCCCGCCGTTACATTCGTCCAGACGATGGAGTTGAAGGGCGAGTTCGTGGCCGTTCCAATGCCGGTGCCGTTGGCAAAGAATTGGACCAGCACCACTGGATTCGTGAAGTTGCGCTCATAAGACGACACGTTGATGGTGGTCGGCGCGTGGTAGAAAGTCTCGCCGTTGAAGGGACTGGTGATTTGCACCTTGGGCGACGGCGGCGGTACCACGCGAATCGTCACGGGAGCCGAGGTGGTGCTCGAGCCCGCAGTATCCGTGGCCACTGCGGTCAACACGTTGGTGCCCACCGGCGCATTGCTCCACGCCACGGTATAGTAACTTTCCACACGCCAAAAGTTCGTGACCACGACCGGCGTGGTGACCAGGCCCAGACTATTGGTGCCCGCAAAAAATTCCACGGAAGCCACGCTGCCACTCGCATCGCTCGCCACCGCGCTCACGTTAATTGTCGCCGAGGCGGGAAACGAGGTTCCATTTGCCGGCGTCACAATGTGTACCACGGGTGGCAAATCGGTTACCACGGTGATGCTCACCGGGGCGGAAGTCGACGTCACTCCGGCATTGTCCGCCGCCACGGCCGTCAAGCTGTAGGCACCTTCCGTCACATTGCTCCAGACCAACGTGTACGGTTCCTTGATCGTGAAGACACCAAACCAGTTCGTCACATAAACCGGAGCGGGCGTTGGCACAATGCCCAAGCTGTTCGTGCCCTCAAAGAATTCCACCGTCGCCACCGTCCCGTCCTCATCACTGGCGACTGCGGAGATCGTCACGTTGGTCGGCCCCAGAATGACCGCTCCATTGCATGGTGCGACCAGCCGAACCTTGGGTGGAAAATTCGTCACCACCGAGATATCAACCCCAACCGAGGTCACGGAATTACCACTCGTGTCCGTGGCAACCGCGGTCAAAACATAGTCACCGGCGTCCAGATTGGTAGTATCCAAATAATAGACATCACTATGTCGCAGCGCGTTACTTACCACTCCCAAACTGTTCGTTCCCGCAAAGAACTCCACGCCGGTCAGGGCATTGGTGAAATGATGCGCCTGCGCGGCAACCTGGATTTCTTCGCCGGCGAGAAACACCGCGCCTTCCAGCGGCGAAATGATTTGCACGACGGGAGTCCCTTGTTTGGATGAACGACTGGGTTGGCCTTGAAACTCCGCCTGAGCGCTGACTGCAGCCAAAGCCATCGTGAAAAACACCGACGTTTTTAAATACGAGAACATCTTCATATTGCATCCTTTCTTCACTTGCATCCGCACTATTACCAAGGTTCAGGTTAAAGTTTTTAGGGAGTACCGCTTCGCTTGTCGAGTGCAAGCACCATCCATGCCACCCACTAATTTGTCAAGTGACATTGAGCGGAGGAGCAGGAAGCAAGTCCAGCGGTAGAACCATCCACCCCCCGTCGGCCGGCCCACATAAACACTTGAGCCAAAAACACTCGCATCTTTAGCGGGAGTTGCCTCTACGCTCCTGTCGCCTTGGCGCCAATGTCGCGTCTGAACTGCGCTCCGTCGAAATGGATGGTTTCCACGGCGGCATAGGCCGCCGCCAGCGCTGCCGGCAGGTCTTTTCCCAACGCGGTGACCCCCAGAACCCGACCACCGTTGGTAACTATTTGACCACCCTTCACCGCCGTCCCGGCGTGAAACACCTTGGTCTTGGGTAATGCCCCCGCCGCTTCCAAGCCGCTGATGACTTTGCCTTTCGGATAACTGCCGGGATAACCCCCACTGGCCATCACGACGCAGACGCTCGCCGAGTCACTCCAACTCAGATCGATTGGCCCCAGCGTGCCGACCGCACTAGCCTCCAGCAATTCCACCAAGTCATTCTCCAGCCGCGTCAAATATACCTGGGTCTCGGGATCGCCAAAGCGCGCGTTGAACTCCAACACTTTCGGACCCGATTTCGTCAGCATGATGCCCGGATACAGCAGGCCTCGGTAATCAATGCCTTCCGCCTGACAGCCGCGCATGAATGGATCAAGAATCCGGTGCGCCGCCTCGTCCAGTTGCGCGGCGGTCAAAAACGGCGTGGGTGAATACGTGCCCATGCCGCCGGTGTTCAGGCCCAGATCTCCATCCAGTGCGCGCTTATGGTCCTGCGACGTGGGGAAAATCTTCGCCGCAACGCCATCGCAGAGCGCGTGGAGCGAGACTTCCATGCCCTCGAGAAATTCCTGCACCACCACGCGTGTGCCCGCGGCGCCAAAGGCCCGGCTCACCATGATCTCATCCACGGCGCGTTCCGCCTCCGCCTGGCTACCACAAATCAGCACGCCCTTGCCCAAGGCCAAGCCGTCTGCCTTGACCACGCATTTGCCGCCCAGCGTGGCGCAGAATCGCTTCGCCGCCGCCACCTCCGCAAACGTGCCGGCCGCCGCGGTGGGGATGCCGTATTTTTCCATGAACTTCTGCGAGAACACCTTTGACGACTCGAATTGCGCCGCCTTTTGGTTTACTCCCCAGATGCGCCGGCCCTGCCTTTGGAACAAGTCCACAATGCCCAGAGCCAGCGGATTGTCCGGTCCCACCACGGTCAGATCAATCTGCTTTTCCCCGGCCAATGCCGCCAGCCGCGGCAGCTCCTCGGCGCCAATATTAACGCATTCCACCGCTGCTCCGTTGCTGGCCAGCCGTTCCTGCGCGATGCCGGCATTGCCTGGAGCGCACCAAATCTGCGTGGCATGCGGTGACTGAGCCAGCTTCCAAACCAGGGCGTGTTCACGGCCGCCCGAACCAATGACGAGTATTTTCATGAAAAAGCGGCCCCAAGCTTACGCCAACCGCCGGCCAAAAAACAGAACTCTCATTGCAGTTCCGCGCTTAGATTTTGGGTCTTGCCTCGAGCCAGCGTTAAGGCCGCCTGCTGCCCGCCATAACGGACCTGGCACCGGCCGTCACCGGAAACATTTTTCACGGTGGCGGAGACCAGCTTGCCGTCACGCCAGACGAGACCGACTTCGTACCCGCCACGCGCGCGCAGACCGGTAATCTGGCCGTTGGGCCACTCCTTGGGCAGCGCCGGGAGCAATTCGAGCTCACCCGCCTGCGATTGCAACAGCAGCTCCGCGATGCCGGCGGTGATGCCAAAGTCGCCATCGAGCTGCACCGGCGGGTGCAGGCCGAATAGGTTCGGCGAAGAATTCCGGGCGGCAAAGAAATGCCGCAGCATGTCATAGGCGTGATCCGGATCATGCAGGCGCGCGTAAAGCGCCACGCGCCAGGCAAACGACCACTCGCGCACGTCGCTGCCGGGATCGATGCCCCGGGCATCAAGCGTCACCTTGGCGGCAGCAGCCAGCGCCGGCGCCCGGGTCACGCTGATCTGCCGCCCGGGATAGACGGCAAAAAGGTGCGAGGTATGGCGATGATGGTCGTCGCGGGTGTCCAGCTCAGGACTCTTGGCATCATGCTTCTCTTGCCGCCATTCCAACAATTGTCCCCAACTGCCGATACCGGGCGTGGCCAAGTGGTCCCGCAGGGCGGCAACCTTATCCCGATAATCACTGTCCACCCCCAACTCGTCGGCGGCCTGCACATAATTGTTGAACAAATCCCAGACGATCTCCTGGCTGTAGTTCACGCCGTCCTCCTCCGGCCCATGCTCGGGCGACCAGGCGTTGGGTACCACGAGGTTGCCATCTGCCTGTGACTTCAAATGATCCTCCCAGAATTCGCAGGTCTCCTTCATGACGGGATAGGCCACCGTCCGCAGAAAATTGGTATCCCGGCCAAACGCATAATGTTCCCAGAAGTGCTGGCAGTACCACGCATTGGCGGTGTTGTCCCAGCGCCAGCCCATGCCGCCGGTGATGTTGTGCGAAGTGCGCACGGCGAAACCGCGGCGGGAAAAACTGCCATCCGCCAGCTTGAACTCCGGCGCGGTGGCCACGGCTTTGCGCCAAGCGGGAAGCTGGCTGGTGACCAAGTCAAACAGCGGCAGGTGACATTCAGCCAGATTGGCCACTTCCACCGGCCAATAGTTCATTTGGATATTGATGTTCGCATGATAATCGCTGTGCCAGGCCGGGTCATTGTTGTCGTTCCACAGACCCTGCAAATTTGCCGGCAGACCACCCGGCCGCGAACAGGAAATGAGCAGATAGCGGCCGTATTGGAACTGCATGACCGCGAGCCCCGGATCGACGGTCTCAAAAGCCTTGATCTTGCGTTCGTCCGTGGGGGACTTGCGTTGCACCTCGGACACCGGACCGAAGTCCGCCTTCACCCGGTTGAACAGTGACTGGTAGTCCTTCAGGTGTCCTGACTCCAATTCAGTGGTAGTCCGGCGGGCAGCCGCATCGATCTCGGCCGCCACGCGATCATGCGGAGCGGGCCCACGGTAGTGGTTGGTGTAATCAAAGGCATAGTCCGTGTCGGCCGCCGCCAGCAGTGTCAGGCTATCGCAATCTTTGAATTCCAGCCGGGTGGAATTCGTCCCGGCCACGGCCGTCATCGTCCCGCCATGCGGCACGGCCAGTAACTGCCATTCGTAACCGATGCCATTGTCCAGTTTGCCTGAAATCGTCAGCCGGTTGCCCGCCGCCACGAGTTTGCCCTGGTGTCCGTCCGCCACTTCAACGCTGCCGGTGTAAGCGCCGGGGCGATCCGCCGTCAACTGCGCCACCAGCACCTGCGCCGGGCGACTGCAAAAATAGCGACGCGCGTATTTAACGCCGTTCACTTCGTAACCGACCTCGGACATGGCGTTGGCCAAATTCAGGTCGCGCCGGTAGTCGGTTACATTCGTGTGGCCGGGCAGATTCACATAGACGTTGCCAAGCACCTGGTAGCCGCCCATGCTGCCATAATCACCCGACGGATTTTCGTCGCCGGTCCAGAGGCTGCTGTCGTTCAGGCTCAAGCGCTCGCGAGCGGGCGCGCCGAAAATGAGCGCGCCGAAACGCCCGTTGCCGATTGGCAACGCTTCATCCATCGGCCGGGCATCGGCCGCTGGCTGCCGGTACCAGAGCATTAAAGCCGCGTCGTCCGCAGCCGATCCGGCCCCGGGCATGCCGAGAGAAATGGCCAAAACGCCCAGGCCAAGGATGAAGTGTTTGCAGGTCATGGAAATGAAGCAAAGCAGTTTTGGTTGATTAATTCAACCCTAACCGCCCCGCGGACTGTTTCTCGGTGATCACGGTGTCCGCGTGCTCGTAGGCGGGAGCACAGCAACAGAGCAGCCGCATCGTTTCCGAGCCGGTATTCCAGAGCTTGTGCTTCTGCCCGGGCGGGATGGCTACGGCATCCCCGGCCCGCACCTCCCGCGTTTCACCTTCAATGCGCATTTTGCCGGTGCCGTGGGTGATGTAATAGATTTCCTCGGTCCGGGGATGGTAATGTTCCTGCGTGGAGCCGCCCACGGGCAACCGCGCTTCCGCCAGGCTTTGGTGGCGGATCACGGAATTGCGGTAGGCCAGCAATTCGCGGATTTCCGAACCGTCCTTGGTGATGAACGGCGGCTGGTCGTCGAGCTGGCGGATGTCCATGACCGCTTCGTCAATTGCCCGTCTTCAATTCCACCACGTCATGCGGCGCCGCCTCGCGCTGGCCCGCCGGGCTCACGCGAATATAACGGGCCTTCTGCCGCAACTGTTCCAAATTCACCGCGCCAAGATAGCCCATGCCGCTCTGGATGCCGCCGATCAACTGCGCCAGCACGCGGTCCACCGAGCCCACCGATTCCTTGAGCGCCTCGATGCCTTCGGCCGCCAGCTTGCGGTTGATATCGGACTTGTCATGGCCGTAACGCGCGGCGCTGCCCGCTTTCATCGCCGCCAGACTGCCCATGCCCCGGTATTGCTTGTAAAGTTTGCCGCCAATTTCCATGACCTCGCCGGGCGCTTCCGTGCACCCCGCCAACAACCCGCCGCAAATCACGCCGTGCGAGAGCGTCAACGCCTTCACGATGTCACCCGACTTCGTGATGCCACCGTCGGCCAGGATGGCCACCTTCTTCTTGGCGGCGGCCTGCGCGCAAACATACAGCGCCGTCATCTGCGGAATGCCCACGCCGGCCACAATCCGCGTGGTGCAGATGGAACCGGGTCCCTGCCCCACCTTGATCACGTTGGCCCCGCAGTCGGCCAGATATTCCACGCCCGCCGAACTCGTGACGTTGCCCGCGATAATCGGCAGTTTCGGAAAAGCGTCGCGCAGCACCCGGACGGTGTCGCCCACGCCCTTGCTGTGGCCGTGCGCCGTGGATACCGCAATAACGTCCACACCCCGTTCCGCCAAGGCGGCCACGTGATTTAAGATCCGGGCGCGATCCAGTTCGCCGAACGCATCGCGCGTGGCGCTCACCGCCGCGCCACAGACCAACCGAAACTGCGCGTCGCGCGCGGGCTTGAACTGCGCCTTGCGTTCCTGCGTAATACGCTCCACGTCGCTCATGGTGATCAGGGCGGCCAAATGATCGTCATCATCCACCACCAGCAGCTTGTGAATGCCCAGATGCTCGGTGAAAAACTTGTCCGCCCGCGCGATGGGGTCCTTGCCCAGCTCTTTCTTCGTGATGGTGTGCACCTGTTTGCGGGGCGTCAGGGCGTCCATCACCTTTTTCGCCGCGTAACGCGGCTTCACCACATGGCCCGAGAGCAGCCCCATGAGCTTGCCCTTGCCATCCACCACCGGGAAGGTGCTGAAACCGAACTTCTTTACCTCGATCAGCTCCAACACGTCACCGATGAGCTGATCCGGCGATACCTTGATGGGATCCTGGATCAGGCCCTGCACGTGGTATTTCACGCGGCTGACCTGCGAAAGCTGGTCGCGCTCGGGCATGTTGTAATGGATGAGGCCCAGTCCGCCGTTCAACGCCATGGCTATGGCCATGGGCGATTCGGTGACCGTGTCCATGTCCGCCGAGACCACCGGTATATGTAATTTCAGGCTCTCGGCCAGCACGGTGTCCAGTTGCGTGTTGCGGGGGAGAATTTCGGAATAAAGCGTGGCCAACGTAATGTCATCATACGTCAGGCCCACTTTGCAGTTCGCGGCGAAAAATGAATCCGCCGCCTGATAGAAGGTTTCGTCGAAGTTGGAAATACGCGTCGCTGCCATGTCGGAAAATGCCCGGCCCGGGGGGCCTTTGGCAAGCTAAATCGGCATCACGTACAGCACATAAACCATCTGCGCCACCGCGAGCAAGGCCAGGATCATGGAGGCAAACCACAGCGGCTTCTTCTTGACGATCAGACACATGGCCCCCAAGGCAATCGCCACTTGGAACAGGGTGATGGCCAGCCCCATTTCCTTGGCATGCTGCGCAGCGGCGTCTGCATGTTTGCGGGCCGCCTCGCGAGCATCCTCAAACTGTTTGGCCTTTGCCGAGGCCTCCGCCTTGTTTTTGTCGTACTTGTCCACCTTGGCCTTCACCTTGGCGATGGCGGCGGCATCCGGCGCGGGTAAGGCGGCGAGATGGTCCATCTCCATTTCGTACAGGTTTCCCTTGATTGAACTGGATTGGTAAAACGCCCATTGGTCCGACGCCTTGGTCTGGTTAAATGTGGCCTCGTTCATGTCGGTCAAATTGCGCGAGGAAAAGCCCCCGCCCTTGAGCGAGGCGATCGCCGCGAGCACGGCCACCACCACCATGGAGAGCGAAACATACCGCGTCCACCGCTCACGCTTCTCTTTTTCCTTCTGCGCCACGTGTTCCGCGCGCAATTCCGCCACCAACGCCTTCAACTCGTCCAAATCCGAAGTTTGCATAATATCAATTAGTATTGAAGTTCATCAGACCGACCATGGTCGGGCTAAAACGGGGGTGAAGCATATAAAAAGTACCAGCCCTGTCCAGCCGGTTTCGGGAGGAAATTGCACCCCTTATTCGGGCAGCTTCGTCAACTGGTCGCCACTCAACGGCTGCGGCTGGCCGCCAATGGCGGCGCGGATCTTTTTCACCTCGTCGGGCGTCACTTCGCCGGCCTTGTTGCCCCAGGAAGTGCGCAGGTAGGTAAGCACCGCCGCCAAATCGGCGTCGGACAAGGCCACGCCCATGGCCGCCATGTTGAGATTCCAAGTCTGCCCTTTCACGGACAGCGCCCCCGCCAAGCCTTGCAGCGGGATATGCACCAGGCGGTTGTCCCCCTTGGTCAGCACCCACTCGGACCCGGCGAGCGGCGGGGCCTGCCCCGGCTTGCCGGCGCCATCGGCCCCGTGGCAGATGCCGCAAACGGACTCGTAAACCCGCTTGCCCTGCGCCGCCGCCGCGGCCGCGCCCGATTGCGGTTGGAATGCTTCCAAGCGCTCCGCGCTGTTGTAGGGGGTATAAACCTTGGCGTTGAACCACCCGCCATGGCTGTCCAGATAAAGCCCGCCAAAGAACAGCAGCGTCAGCGTCACTACAATGATCCACATCGGTGCCGCCGAGCGGTTCACGGTTGGCTCGCCCTGCGGGGCGTTGCTACAGGATTTATTTTCGTCACTCATCACTTGGCTGTCGTAACCGGGGTGAAGGGCGCTTCATACAGTGGTACGTTGGCCTTGAGGCTCACGAGGTAGGCCGCCAACTCGCGCGCCTCCGCAGTGGGCACCACTTCCAGATCCCCCGCCGGCGCAAATTCCGGCGGCAATACGAGGGCGCCCGGCGACGCCAAGCCACCCGTCTTTTTCCGCACTTCAAACAGCGCCCGGAACGCCGGCATGGTCGAGTTTTTCACGGTCGAACGCGGGGCGTACAAATGCTCCAACTGCCAATTCACATCCGGCTCACGCACCCCGATCAACGTCAAGTCCGGCCCGGCCCGCAAATTGCCCAACTGCACCGGTTGGTCGTACAAGTAATCAGCCGCCACACTCCGGCGCGTCCCCCACCCTCGCTGGATGTCTGCCCCCAAGGCTACCACCCGGGCGTCCGACTTTACTCCCACGGACTTCAATTTTGCCGCCAAGGTGGAAACCACCGTGCTGTCATCGCCAGAATAAAGCGTCACCGGCACGTCGCCGTTCCAAGTCTCCAAATTGCCCACGATGCAGTTGGACGCCGGCATCAGCTCCGGCACGATCATCATCGACTGGATAAAATCTCTGAATTCCTGCGGCTTGTGGTCGCCCAGGCTGAGAAGACTCACCTCGTTGGCCGCATCCGTTTGCCGGATTTGCTCGGTATGACAAGCGGCGCAGCCATATTCCCGATAAATCTGAAGACCCAGCGTGGCCTCGCCGGTCCGTTGTGGCGGCCAATTATCCGTCGACTGCAAGACCACGGTCTGCTTCTGGCCGCCGAGCTGCGCCAAAGAGCCGTAAACAAAGCCGAACCAGGAGGCGCCCAGCGCCACCAGTGCCGCCAAAAATACAGCGAATCCGGTCTTCATGGCGTCACCTCCGTGTCACGCCGCGCCGCCCGGGTTTCCAGCGGAGCCGTCACCGCCGCCCACGCCGCCTTGGCCAGGCCCAATTTCCACTGAATGGTCATCACGAAAAGATTGAGCAATAAAAACAGGGATCCGAGCAGCATGAGCACTTGTCCCAGCGAGCTGATGCGGAAAAACATCAGGACGCCGGCATTAATATCCGCAAAGGCCTGATCCGCGTGGCGCAATTTCAGCCCCTGTAGGACACCGCCGATCACGAGCGGCAACACATACAACAAGACTCCCCCGCCAAAAAGAAACGAAGTTGCCTTGGCCAGCCGCGGGAACGGTAGTTCCTTTTGCATCATGAGCGGCAGAATGTGGTAGATCGCTCCGCAGACCACCATGCCCGCAAAGCCAAGCAACTGCCATTGGGTGACCCCGACGCCGTACCAGGTGAAATCCAGCGCCCGGCTGTACCGCGGACAAAACTCAGCCAGATACAAAAAGCCCGAAACCACAAAGCTTAGGGTGCCGAAGCGGATGAAGCAGAACGGTCCGCCGTTCATGCTGAAACCCGCCGGCGCCACCGTTTTCCAGGCCACAATGGCAATGGCCAGCACGGGAATGATGGCCAGTATAGCGGCAAAAGCGCTCGTGGCCGGCAGCCACGCCGGCACCGGGGCGCTCGGCGGAATGCCGCACCAGGCGCCGAAGAAAATCAGTGTCAGAAAGGCAAAAAGCGTATAGCCGGACCCGGCCAGCGGCTGGTTCGCAAATTTAGGCAGAAAGTAGAAGGCAATGCCCACGCCCAGTAGCGCCAACCCTACAAACACCACATTGTTGGCGAACCACCAGCCAATGATCGCCTGCACCACCCCCCGCGGAGGATGCCCGGACAATAGGAACAAATTCGCCGAGGAATAAGCCCACGCAAACCATAGCAAGGCGGCAAAAAGAAACCAGTGCGACGGATACATTTCCCGGTCCGTCCGGAAACCCATGGTGGCTGCCGCATTCACCGCCAGCAGCAGAAACGCGGCAAAGATCAACACCGCCGCCGGCCGGGGATATTCCAGCCAGGTGTAGCCGGTGCTGTGCCCCAGCAAAATCGCCACGGTACCAATGAGCACGCCCACATGCCAGATATTCGCCGCCACCACCGGCACGATAGGCAGGGCCACCGGCGCCCGACTCAACCGGGCAAAAATCCACTGCATCACACCCAACCCGGCGGGCAGGACAAAACCGTAAAGCAACAAATCATTCGCCGCGGCCTGCGCCCGGCCGTAGCTCAGCCACGGACAGTCGGCAAAGATATCCGGAGCGTGAAACGACATGCCGGCCGCCAGGCCCAACGCGAGGCCCAGCACCAGCCACAACGCGGCGCCGCCAAACAGCGCGAGCAGCGGCACCCGGCACGAGCTATCAATCTCGTCCACGGAAATTGTCTTGGTCTCGTCGGCAGATTTCATTCAAAAGCACTTGGTTTCTCCGGGGCCTTGGGCAATTCCGCCGCGGCTTTCTCCGCCCGCGCCTTCAGGTCGGCCCGCGCGGCGGCAGGATTGCTCCCCGCCTGCACCACTTGCTGCATGGCTTGGTCAATGGGCAGCCGGAAAATTCCCCGTTGCGCGTCCAGCACCGCGGCATTCTTCAATGCCTGGTCCTCGGTTACCCGAATTTCAGCCAGATCCTTCGCCCGTTCGGTCCCCCGATCGGCATCCACCGCCGGCGCCTGCTGCGTGAGCTTTACACCCACGGCCAGCACGGCAAAAATCACGCTCACCGCCAGAAAACCCACAGCGGCACCAGAACCACGATTGATGCGCTCCAAATTCATTTCGCGCCTCCCGCGTTGGCGTCCACCCAGTCGTTGACGAGATGAGGATTCACGCCCATGGCCTCCAGCAGACGCGGATCGCGCTGCGGATACGGTGGATGAGCATTGAACTTGGCGAGAAACACCTTCCCCAGCACACCGCCCATGAAGAGGACGCACCCCACATGCAGCATCAACCACCGGGTGTGGTGATGGCCCGGATGCCACGCCGGCAGAATGTTGAACGCCAAATCCGCATAGTGCATGACCGCAATGAGCAGGCAAACCGGGACCAGCACCTTGAAATTGGTCTTGGTATGGATGGGCAGCAAGGCAAAGAACGGCACAAAACATTTGCCGAGAATCAGCAGTAGGCTCAGCCCCCACCAGCCGCCCTGTTCGCGAATGAGATACCAGAAGGTTTCCGCGGGCATGTTCGCGTTCCACACCACGAAGTACTGTGCAAATTCGGCATAGGACGAGAGCAGCGTGAACGCCAGCAGCAGCACGCCGATGAAATAAAAATAATTCTGCTTCAACACCGGCGTCAAAATGCCCTGCCGCAGCATCACCACGGCAATCACATAGATGAAGGCCAGGGCGGCCCAGACGCTGCTCGCGAAGAAATAAACGCCGTAGATGGCCGAGAACCACTGGTATTGCACGGCCTGCATCCAGAGGACACCTGAGAACGTGAGCGTGAGCGCAAACGCCACGATGCCCCAGCCGGAATGAAACCGCAGCTTGCGCGTGCAGGCCACCGACCCGGTTTCATCCTGCTCCAGCGAAAGTGCGGAGAGCCGCGAGGTAAGCAGCCACCAAATGCCAAAGAAAACCGCGGAGGTGATCCAGAAACCAGGCACTGTAAACACCGGATGCCGCGCCGCCACAAAATTATTGGTGGCCGCGTCCTGGCTCATCCAAGCGTAGAGCTTGGGTCCCAGCAAGCCCACCGGCAAGAACAGTAGGATCAGCGGGAGGCGCAACAGCGACGCCAGATGCTCGCAGAACCGGCGAATGCCCACCGACCAACCAGCGTCGGTGAGATGGTGTATGAGCACGAGGAACAGAGCGCCCAAGGCCACGCTGTAATAGAACATGAATGCCAGCAACCAGGCGAACGCAAATTCCCGGCCCCCGTTGCGCGACAAACTCGCCGCCAGGCCCAGCAGCGTCAGCGCGCCGCCGAAGAACAGCATGGCACCGGGTGCCACGCTCTTCAGCTCGGGCTTGGTCTGGTTGTTCTGCGGCGAGGTCATAAGTTGGGTGTTAACATCAGTTTCATTTCAAGGCCGCCTGCTCGGCGGGCGTCAGGTCATCCTTGGTGCCCAGCCAGCTCAATTGCAACGAGCGCAGGTAGGCGATGACCGCCCAGCGATCAGCCGCCGGCATTAGCGGGCCATACGCGCCCATCGTGCTCTTGCCATACGTAATCGTGTTGAAAATCTCCCCGTCAGCCAGTTCCACAATGCGCTTGTCGTGGAGATTGGCCACGGTGGGCATCACGCCCAGCTTCTTGGTGATGCCGTTGCCGTCGCCCAGCCGCCCGTGGCAGGGCGCGCAATAAATATCAAAGCGCTCGCGCCCCCGCTGCAACAGCGCCGCGTCCACCGGCAGCGGATTGAGCTCCACAAAATTCGTGGTGCCTGTCAGACGGCCGGTGTTCACCGGCGCATCCTGAAACGCATACACCGGCCCGTCCACGGTCTGCAGGGGTTCGCCGCGCGCAACCGTCCCGGCCGGCGGCAATTGTGAGCTCAGCCCGTTCGCAAAAAAGTGGTTCGCTTCCTGGGGCCGGAGCTTCGGCTGCTGGTCCATGCCCGGGAAGAACCGGTCGGAATAAACCTCCACGGGCGGCTTGCGCGACAGCCGTCCCGGCACGCCAAAAATTCCCAGCGTCGCCGCGCCCAGCGCGGCCCCGATCAAGGCGATGGAGAGCAGGATGCGGATCATTCCTGGTCCTCCACGATTTCCACGTGCCCGGCGCCGATCGATTCCAGCAGCCGACGCGTTTCGGTTGCGCAAAATTTCTCGTCCTGGGCCCCGATCACAATGATGAATTTGTCACGCGTGACGACTTCAAAGCGTTTGTTGAACAGCAGTGGATGATGCAGGCGCGGGAGTTGGTTGATCCCCAGCATGCCTACCAGCGCGCCCACGGCCGCCCCCATGATCAGCAGGATGTACGCGGGCACAAAGGTCATCGGTGGGCTGAACAGCGGCTTGCCACCCACCATGAGTGGATAATCGAAATCGTTCGCGTACCACAGGAGCCCCACCACTGACAAAAAGGCGCCGGCGCCGAGCGCGAGCGAGACCCAGCCCACCAGCGAATTGCGGTAGCCCATTACCTTGTCCAGTCCATGAATCGGGAACGGCGTGAAGGCGTCCCAGCGTTGGTAGCCCTTGGCCCGCACCTGCTCCGCGGCGCGGAGCAATGCCCCGGGTGAATCAAATTCGGCCAGCAAGCCATAAATCTTCGTGGTCATCAATGGCCCCCTTTCTCCGCCCCGCCCAGCGGATGATGCGGATCGCCCTGCGGCATGGCGCCCTTGACCTCGGAAATGGCGATGACCGGCAGGAATTTCACGAACAGCAGGTACAACATGAAAAACGCGCCCAGCGTGCCGACAAACAAACCCACATCCCACATGGTGGGATGATACAGGCCCCAGTTTGCCGGGAGAAAATCCTGGTACAGCGAGCCCACCACAATCACAAAACGCTCCGTCCACATGCCCACGTTGATCAGCAGGCCGATCACAAACAGTAGCAGGAGATTCGAACGGACCTTCCGGAACCACAGCAGTTGCGTGACACCCACGTTGATGCCCAGCAGCATCCAGCCAAAGGTCATGTAGCTGTGGCCGAAGAACCGGTGGCCGAAGACCCAGCGCTCATAGGGGTCGCCGCTGTACCAGGCAATGAAGATCTCCATCAGATAGATGTAATCAATGATCAAGCCGCTCACCAAAGTCAGCTTGGCCACCTTGTCGAGATGACTGCGGGTGATGATGCTTTCCAGCCCGCACAATTTGCGTAGCGAGGTCAGCAGCACCAGCATCATGCCAAAACCACAGAACACGGCGCCAATGACGAAGTACAGCGGGAAGATCGTGGCGTGCCAGCCCGCAATTTGCGCGGTGCAGAAATCCAGGCCCACGATGGAACTCACGGTGAACACCAGCAGCGTGCACAAGCCGCACAGCACCACGTACGCCTTCTCGTAGTTGTGCCATTGCCAAGCCGACCCGGTCCAGCCCATCGCCAAAAAGCTGAATATCGCCCGCCGCACCCGGGTCTTCGACCGGTCGCGCAGTACGGCGAAATCGGGAATCATGCCCATAAACCAGAACAGCGACGACACCATCAGGTAGGTGTTCACCGCGAACACATCCCACATCAGCGGCGATTTGAACTGCGGCCACAGGCCGTTCGAGTTCGGAATTGGGAACATGAACCAGTCAAACCACGCGCGGCCGACGTGGATCGCCGGATACAATCCCGCCATGGCCACGGCGAACACCGTCATGGCCTCGGCCATGCGCCCGATGGTGGTCCGCCAGTGCTGACGCGTGAGGAACAGCATGGCCGAAATCAACGTGCCGGCATGGGCCACGCCCACCCACCAGATGAAATTCACGATGTCCCAGCCCCACATGTTCGGATGGTTGTTACCCCAGACCCCCACCCCGGTGAACACTTGATAAAACAGGCAAACCGGGAAAATGACCGTGGCGGCGAAAGCCGCCGGCAGGAACATCACCCACCACCAACCCGGCACCTTGGCTTCGGCGAACGCAGACAGCTTGTCCGTCAACCAGCCCAGGCCCTGGTTGCCTTCGATCACCGGCGCGCGGCGCAACTCAGCCGGCGGCACCAACCGCTTCAGTTCTTCGATGTTCGCAAGGTCAGACATTCGTCAGATGGTTTCCTTCGTCAACAGCGTATGATCGTATTCCTCCGTACTGAACGGCGCATGGTAATCCGGCATGGCCGGATTCGGATTGCGCACCCGGGCCAAATACGTGGTGCGCGGTTTGGTCAGCAAATCCCCGAGCACGGAATAATTCAGCGGCGACAACTTCTGTTGTGACACCGAGCTTTGCGCATCGCTGATGTCGCCAAACACAATCGCCCCGGCGGGACACGCCTGCTGGCAGGCGGTCTTGGGCACGCTACCCGCCGCCTCGCTGAGACGCACGTTGTCACTCGCGCCCGCCTTGGCCTTTTGCGCAATCTTGGCCTGCTCGATGCGCTGCGTGCAATACGTGCATTTCTCCATCACGCCGCGCATCCGCACCGTCACGTCCGGATTCTTCGCCAGCTTGATCAAATCCCATTCATCTTCCGTGCGCATGCCGCTGTTCGGCTCCTTCAGCCAGCGCAGTAGATCCCATTCCCCGGCCGTCTTATGCGTCAGGGTGGTCTGATACAATGTGCCCGTCAGCTCCGTCAGCGGCCGCTTGTTGTAATCCAGGAAATTGAACCGGCGCACCTTGTATGGGCAGTTGTTCGAGCAATAACGCGTACCGATACAACGATTGTACGCCATCACGTTAAGCCCTTCCTGGTCGTGCACGGTGGCGGCCACCGGGCAAACATTCTCGCACGGAGCAGTCTCGCACTGTTGGCAGAGCATCGGCTGGTTCACCGCCTGCACGTCGTCGATCCACTCCTGAAATTGCTG
>CAYTJG010000004.1:0-52685 GCA_964437865.1 uncultured Bifidobacteriaceae bacterium
GCTGGTGTCAAAAAAAGAAGCGGTGTCGAAGCCAGCTTCGCCCACGCCGTACAGCTCCTGATACTCCGCGCCCCACCAGAAGATGCCGATGCCGAGATTTTGCGGCACGTTCTTAACAATTTGCACCAGTGCCAGGGTGTAGGCAGCCTGGCCGTTGGTGGTGCCGGTAAACCCGTAAAGGTTGGTGGTCCAGACGTTATTGGTCCAGGGAAAGGCGGTTTCGGCCACGAAGATCGGTTTGCCGTAGCGCCACGCGGCGTTGGTGAGGCAATTGGCCAAGGCGCCCGGTGAGCCGTGATAAAAGGGATAGTAGCTGAAACCAAGGATGTCGCAGGCGACGTGCTGGGTTTGGATCAGGTTATCAAAGAACCATTGGGTGGTGGGCCAATCGGCACCGGAGTCAATATGCACGATCACCTTCGGCATCTGCGTGCCGGCGGCATCGCGGATGCCTTGGGTGGCGGCCGTGAGCAATTGGGCCAGCTTGGGCCACTGGGTGGCGGCGTTATTGCCCGGCACGGCCCCATTGGTCCACAACAGTCCGCCGGTGATCTCATTGCCCACCTGGACGTAGTCGGGCAGGGCGCCGGCGGCGCGGAAGGCGGCGATGCAGTTGCTGTCATAGATGCGCATCTGCGAGACCAGTTGGGTGAACGAAAGGCTGGTCCACGCGGCGGGTGTGGTCTGATGGCCGGGATCGGCCCAGGTATCCGAATAGTGAAAATCCAGCATGAACTTCAGGCCGGCATTTTTCACGCGCACGGCCAGCGGCAGGGTGTAGGCCAGATTGTTGATGTAATCGTAAGGGTCCGCCGAGGCCTGGGCGGGACCGCTGGTGAAGAGCCGGAGCCGGATGCAATTCACGCCGTGGTGTTTCAGAATGGCCAGCGCGTCACCGACTTGGCCGTTATCCCGGTAAGCGATGCCGTTGGATTCGAAATAGGAAAGCAAGGACATGTCCGCGCCGGCGACAAACGGGTCGGCGGCGGCGCTGGCCGTCAAGCAGGCCAGCAGGCCCAGCCAAGCCGCGAGTCGGGCGAGACCGTGCCGGTGAGGCTCGGTAAGATTCATAGGTGCAGAAAAAGGCGGGCGAACCTGCGCTCCCGAAGATTCGCCCGCCGTATGGTTGCCGGGTTTCACGGACCCGTCACGCGAAAATATATCGGCCCGCTTCCGAAATCGTTGGTGATGGAGGCCTGACCCAGCGTGTTGGCCACGTCCGTCCAGCCGGTCAGCAAATTGGTGGCGGTCTGGACCCAGGCGCGGCTGGTGGCATTGGTGCCGGCGGTCCAATACAGCACGGTTTGGCCGGGCGGGCCGCTGATGGTCAACGGCCCAAGGTTCGAGTAATCATTGAAATAATCCTCGGGGAGGTTGGTGTTGCTGAGGACAAACTCGTGATTGGCGGCGCCGCCGGGACCCACGTTGCTGTTTTCCCAGATGGAGCCGTCGATCGTGTACTTGTAATTGACGGTGGTGCCAGCCGATTCGGCGATGGCCACGGCGCCAGTATAGAGGTCGGAACTGCCGATCTGGATCAATTGGAGCGCCGTGCCGCTCCAGTTCCAATCCCCAGCCACAAAGACGGTGTCGGAGCCCGGTGTGAAGAGGCCGAAGGCGTCCTCCACGGCCAGGCTGACTTGGAACACGGCAGTATAGCTCAGGTTGGCGTTGGTGACGTTGTTCCAGTAATCCAGTGGGAACGTCTGGGTGAAGTTGGTTAGCGTGACCGAGCGGTTTTGGGCGCCGGCGGCACCCACATTACCTTCCCAAGTGCCACTGTAGCCGTCGATGGCGTACTTGTAAGAAATGACCGTGTTCGTGTTCAAAGCGGTGGTGGTGAAGGTGGCTAGATAATTACTGGTGCCGGGAACGTTTGTCAGCAGGAGGCCGGTGCTGGACCAGTTGTCAAAGGAGCCAAAAGCATCCACATAATCGGAAGCCGGATCAAACAGCCCCTGCTGGGCGGCGACGGCCATGTCCAATTGGAAGGTGATATTGACGGTGGAATTGGGCACGCTGCTGGCGTCGTCAAAATACACCGTGGCCAGGTTGGTGGCGGTGGCCGGCACCTCGAAAAAGCGATTGCCGGTGGATTCCCAGATCAGCCCGCTGCTGGCTGAATCGATGATGAATTTGTGATTCTCATAGGCGCCGACGGCGTCGGCGGTATCGTTGAAAGCGAGGGCATAGACATTGGTGTCCGCCGTGACGGTCAGAACGTTGGTGGTGGTCCAGCCGCAAAAGGTGCCGCTGACGAGAACGGTGTCGGTGGCGGGGTCGAAAGTGCCCAGCGCCGTCTGGACCGACATATTGATGTTATAGGTGACCGAGACGGCCAGGACAGCAGGAACGGCGGCGAGAGCGGCGGCCGCGAGGGCGGCCAAAGTTTTGATGCCTGTTTTCATGGGTTGGTTGAGGTGGCATAGGACACTACAATGGCTGTGAGTGCCGCATGTTTGGTGTGTCGTTATCTTGCCCGATTTCTTGACGGTTTCCCAGCCTCACAAAAGTGTGGTTTTTTAGTAAAACGCCGTTCCGTTGCCGCCGTAATACTGCCATTGGACCGTGCCGTGCGGATGCGTTTCGACATGGCCGTCGCCGTAGGTCACGTTGACCGAGCACAGGCTGGTGCCGACGGAGTGGCCCGCCAGGCAATGATCCACGTTGGTGTCGCCGGCCCCGCCGCTCGAATAGCAGTAGTCGCTGACGATGGGTTGCCGGCCGGCGATGGGGTCCGTGGTCTTGACCGGCCACCCATCGGTCGTGCGACAGGTGCCGGAGGTGGTGGAAGGAAAGACAATTGATGAGAACTCATTGAAGGACCGGGGCACCCACCAGCAGTGGAACAAGACGGGAAAACTCGTGGAGGGTTCACCAGTGCTATGGGGTAGCTTGAGAGCATTGGTCAAATCGCCTGCGGTCGTAATGGCGTGATTATAAATGGTCAGGAACTGGCTGCTGATGAACTCATATTCGGTGGGCCGCACCGGGCAAAACCACAGGGGGACGCTGGCGCCCAGGGGCACGAGTTGGGTCATCATGCTCGGCGAGACATCCCAGGGTTCCTTTTGGCCGGAGGCAATCGGCCAGGACGGCAGGCGGCTTTGCGGGTCATCACTGGCGTACAGGTTGGCGACGACGCCCCATTGACGGTAGTTGGACGTGCAGTTGGTGACCTTGGCCTTGAACTTGGCGGCCGCCAGGGCCGGGAGGAGCATTGCCGCCAGAATGGCGATGATGGCGATCACCACCAGTAACTCAATCAAGGTGAAGCCCCGGCGGGATCGGTCGGCAATCCCGGCACGCAACGGCTGACGGCGTCTGGACATTGGCTGTAGGGTCATCGTTGCCCAACCAACGGATTTTGACCAGCCCCACAATTGTGTGGATTTCGGCCGGTTACTTGGCCGTGCGGAATTTCAGGGCCGCCGCCGTTCGTGAGCGGACATGGAGCTTGTGATACACGTGGCGCAAATGCCAGCGCACCGTGCCGTCGGCCACGCCCACGCGGCTGGCGATTTCCTTGTTGGGAAAGCCTTCGGCCAGCAGCTCCAGGATTTCCCGCTCGCGCGGGGAGAGTTCCTCCATCTCCACCGCCGCCGCCACGGGTTCCTGAAAGGAGGCGATCACTTTGCGCGCGATCTCGCGGGACATGGGCACGCCACCTTGCCGCACTTCGTGAATGGCCGACACCAAATCCTCGGGCGCGCAACGTTTCAGCAAATAACCGCAGGCGCCGGCCCGGAGCGCCTTGAAAATGCGGTCGGTGTCCTCATAGACGGTGACCATGATGATCTGCACGGCCGGCAGTAGTTGCTTGAGCTGGGCGCAGCATTCGATGCCCGAGAGGTTGGGCAGTTGAATATCCATGAGTACAATATCCGGATTGTGCCGGGGAATCTGTTTCAACGCCTCCTCGGCGGTGGCGCAGGCGCAGACGCAGCGGCAGTCGGGGTCGGTCTGCGCGAATTCGGCCAGGCTTTCGCGGATGGTTTTGTTGTCTTCGACAATGGCGAGGGTGGTCATGATTCAGTGGCCGGGAAATGGAATTCCACCACCGTGCCGCCGCCGGGCCGGCTGGTGATTTCACATCGTCCGCCGAGCTTTTCCAACCGGGCGCGCATGTTCATCATGCCATCCATGTCCGCCGTGCGGCCGGCGGCCAGGCCGCGCCCGTTGTCGGCGAGGGTCAGGCGCACCCCGCCGTTCCAGCGGCGGATGGTCAGGCGCACCTCCGAGGCGCCGGCATGGCGGACGATGTTGGTGAGCGCTTCCTTGAAGGCCAGGAACAACTCGTGGCGGTGCCGGGAATCCATGGCGCAATCCGGCGCCGGGGGCGAGTCATCGAGGTGCCAGGCGATGTTCGCCAAGCCGAGAAAACGGTCGGCGTAGAGACAGAAGTAGCTGACCAGCGAGGCCAGCGTGTCGTGCCGCGGATTCATGGCCCAGACGATTTCATCCAACGCGGCGACCATGTCCCGCGCCTTTTCGCTCATTTGCTCCAGATAGGATTTCCGCTTTTCTTCCGGCGCGGATTTGGCGCGGGCGCCCAGCATGCTGATTTCGGTGAGGCCGGAGCCCAGCTCATCGTGCAGGTCCTGCGCCACGCGCGCGCGTTCCTGTTCCATGAGATGTTGCTGCTCAATGCGCTGGCGGGCGTGAATTTGGGTCTCCAATTCCGCCGTCCGCTGTTCCACCTGGCGGTGCAACTGGGTGATCCACAGCGCGGTGATGGCCAGCACGCACAACAGGGCGCCGACGATGATCAGCAGCCGCTTCAGCGTCCACCAAGGCGGCCGTGACAGCACGCGGACATCGGCCGGCGAATCCAGCAGCAATTCAAAGGAGGAAATGTCCTGACCAACGGCCAGGTCTCCGCCCAGCCCGGAATAGGTGCCGGTGAGTTCCAGGCGGCTGCCCACGGGCGGCGGGTTCAAATGACTGCCCGGCAGCCGGGAGAGAAAAGTGCGCACCCCACCCTGTACTTCCAGGATTTGCTCGCGCGGCGTCTCGCGCCGGCTGATCAGTACGCCTTGCACCCGTACCCGGGTGGCGTCGCAATCGGAACGCAGCAAATTATCGGCGGCCAGCACGGTGGGCGCGGGGATGGGGGCCTGGCCCGTTTTCCGGGCCGTAGCCTCGCGCAGTATCGGCGAGGCGCCGCCCGACTGCGGGAAGCCCACCACTTCGACCAAGTCCCCGGGGGCTAACTCCGGCTCCTGCCGGGTCAGAAAGCGCAGCCCATCCTTGCCTTGGGCCAGAAAGCACTCACGCCCGTTGACGTGCAGTACCTGGCCGGCAACTTTCACCCGCTGCACCTGGCCGGCCTGCGGATCAAACAACCGCAATTGCGCGACGTCCCGGGTGGGCAGCGCAAACAGATCGGCCGGCGGCGGCTGGTCCTCCGAAATATCCGCGCCATAGAGACGGATTTCGCCGGCCTTGACCTGGTGGGTGACATAATCCCAGGAAGCAAACAGGCAGCCGCGCAGGCGCACCAGTGCATCTTGATAAGTGGCCAGGGCCTCAGGCTTCAGCCCGTTGGCGCGCAGTTCGAGCTTGATGCGGCCCTCACGCGTGACCAGTGTGACGCCGTTGGTGGCCACGGCCGTGATGACCCCCTGGAGCTCGATATATTGGGCGTCGAGGCTGCCATTGAGCAATTGGTCCCAGGTGGGGCGAATGGGAACGGGCGGTTGGCCGCCGCCGAGACAGGCCAGCCGGGTGGCGTTGACAATGGGCGCGAATAAACTCGGGTCGGTCCGGCCCTCGATTTCGAGAAAGTCGCCGATTTCCGGCGGTGCCGAGCGGGAGGCGGCATAATCCACGGCGTAGAGGCCACGGGTGGCATCCTGGAGGGTGAACGCTTGGTGTTCCGGCAGCACCGAGGTGACCACGCCGCGGAGCTTGACGGGATAACCGCGCTGGGCTTCTTCCCGTTTCAACCGATGGACTTGGGCACACGTGGTGAGCTGGGGCAGGGAGTTGGTGTTGCCCCCGGCAGTCCGATCCAACTCCAGAAGTTCCAGCCGGCTGGGGTCGGGAACCAGCAGGCGGCCGATGATTCTCAAGCCGTCGGCCGTCAGCACACTTTGGGCGACACCGGTGGCCCGGACGCGCGCGTTGAGCAGGGCGGTCGGTGACCAGCCGTCCTCGGCGGGCATTTCCAGGTGAAGATCGCCGGTGCCGGCGCTTAGCTCGAGCTCCCACTCGGGGCCACGCCGGCTGGCAAAGGTGACGAGACCTTCCACCTGCGCCCATTCGCAATCCTGGCTGGTGGAGCGCATTTCGCCGGGGACGAGGGTTCCGGGCGGCGGGAATTTGGCGTTTCCTATGACGGACAAGCGCAGGGTGGGGCGGCCGACAAACAGTTTGCTGCCGTCATCCGACTTGGTGAAAAAGGTGTAGAGACCCGGGCGCGGGATATCGAGCCAGCCGGTGAAGCGCACGCCGATGTGTTCCTTGAGGGGCAGAATGCTTAGATCAAAGTTGGAGACCGTCCCGGTCTTGACGGCGGTCCGTTTGCTGAATTCAGGGAGCGCCTCACCCGCCACCGCGTAACAGGCGTAGTCGAGACCGTGGACGAAATTGGTGCTCTGGGTGGCCGGGTCCACGACCGGGCGAAAGAGGAGTGTGTCTGGCAGACCCTGGCGGGCCAGCCCCGGACCGGCAAATCCCACTTTCAATCCGTACTTTTCCGCGGAATTGAACCAGTCAACATGAATCGGCGTCCGGCCCGAGGCTAGAAACACCGTTCCGGATTTTTCCAGCAGGTCATGGACGCCGTCATTATCGACCACCGCGCCGAGGGCGCCGATTTGGAATCTGCCGCCGGCTTCGGTGATCGTTCCCTCGCCTGCCAACCGCACGCGTTGCCCGGCCTGGGGATGAGCACCGACCCATTCGGCTGCCACTTCGGCGCTGCCTGAATCATCCGCCAAGACCAGCCATCCTGCCGCCGGGTCTGCCCACCAGACATCGGCCTCGAGTTGTACTGAATGACTTGAGGAACCAGCCTGCGCGGCGGCCACTCGAAGCTGGGTTACGGCGGTGATGTCGGCGGATTCGGCGTCCAGCGGCGGGGAATGCAGGCACAAAATGGCCGTCAGGCAAATAAGACACGGCGTGCGCATGGGCGACAGCTTATTCTGTGAGCAGCGTTTTTGCAGCCGGAAAAAGCCGGCTGTTTTAGAACCACACCTTGGTGTGGCTGGACAAAACAGCCGGCTCGGCCAATCGCCTTTTGGGAGACGAGCGGGGGCGGCTGGCGGGAGTGGAGAGGCCGGCCGCCCCGCTGAGTGTCATGGCTGCAACCGGAAGAACTGCGCCGACGCGGAGGTGGGGATGGTCACCTGATACCAGCCATTGGAGACCGTGATGACGCTATTCAATGGTGTCCAGACCGCGCCCAAGCCCAATGCCGGAGAGGACGCCACGTTCACGAGGGCGGAGGTGGTGGGCCACGCCAGCGTGAGGTTGCCGGCCGCTTGACTGGCGGCCAACGACACCCGGCTGGAAGTGCCGACGAGTTGGTTGGGACCCAAAGCATAATCGGCGGCGATTTGCGCCGCGGTGAGCGGTCCGTTGTAAATGCGGAACTCCTGAACCGCGCCGTTGAGGGTGGGATCGGCGGCCTCGCTGAGATTGGGGTCCGAATTATAGACTGACTGGCCGATGTAATTCACCGTGTCGCCCGAGCTGGCCAAGGTGAAGGCGAGAATGCTGCCATTGGTAAACGTGGGCCCGGCAAAGCTGATGGGATCCACCAAATCATTGTATAGCGAATTGGTGGCCGCCAGCACCCCGTTGGTGTAAAGCGCCTCATAACCGGCCAAGGGGTGAAAGACGGCCACGATGTGGAGGTTCGTCTGGCCGTCGAAGGTTTTGCCCAGCACCGCGTCCCATTCGTCTCCCTCGTTCTGATTCAGGAAAAAATCTCCCTGGCCAAACGACAACTGGGCGGTGCCGGCGGTGGTGTGCGGTTGCAGGTTGATATAATTCTCGCCATAGCCTCCGCTGTCGGTGGCGCCAAAAGCGAACAAATTGGCCTGCGTGTTGACGGTGGAACCAAAACTGGCCCAAGTCTCAATGGTCAATTCGTTCAGGCCGTCCAGAATGCCTTCAGGCAATTGCACAGAGCCGGTGGAGCCGTCCAGCACGATTTGTCCGCCGGTCAAAGTGAAGCCGCCGTTGAGAGTGCCATCCGCGCTACCGACGGAATCAGGCACTGTAGCTCCGGAAGCTTTGCTGAAGGAATATCGATGAATCAGGGAGGAAGTCACCGGGGTGACGGTGATCGTCAGCAAATTGGTGGTGGCTAGGGTGCCGACGCTGGCGGTCAACTGGGCGGTGCCGCTGCCGACGGCGGTCACGAGGCCGTTGCTGTCAATGGTGGCCACCTGGGGATTGCTGGAAGTATAAACGGGGGCGGCAAAGGAAGCGGGATCCACGCCCGGTTCCGACGAACTCAGCAAGACGCCGCTTACGGAAGGATAATCACCCGCCAAGGTGACCTGCTGGAACGTGCCCACCATGACATTGGCAAGCGAGAGCGGCTGAAAATAGACGCGCTGCAACGGGCCGCCCAAGGGGACCAGGGTGACGAGGGTGTTGGACGTGTTATCCGAGATTATTAAGTCATTGGTGTCGAATCCCTTGCCGTAGGCGCGCAGAATGCCGCGGGTAATCCAGTTGGAGACCGAGCCGGAATTGCCGGTGTTGATGGAATTCTCGGGCAGGATCAGTGTGCCGCCGCCCAAGACGATGGCGCGGGTGCCGTCGTTGCAGGCGCCGTAATTCTCCATGTTGACGTAACCGTTCACGTAGAAAGTGGCGCGGTCGTAAATGTTCAGGTGACCGCCCAGCCACAGACCGGCGCCGCCGATGCTGTTGTATTGGGCATTGTTATAAAGGTTCATCGTCACATAGGGCGCTCCGCGATACCACCAGGAATCGCCGATGCCCACCGCCGCCCCGCCGCTGCCAATCCCGACGCAGTTGACCACCCCGTTGCTGAACAGGTTGATATAACTGCGGGGCGCGGCCGGGTTGTTCTGGACCGGGTACATGATCCAATCATAATTGAGGGTGCCGTAAATGTTGAGCGTGCAGCCCCATTCCGGACCGAAGATGGTGTTGTAAACCTCCGTGGCGTTCGTTACGCCGGGGCTGGCCACCGTATCGGCGGGAATCGTGATGACGGTATCGCCGTTGGCCGCGTCCAACCAGACCCCACCGGTATAAGTGGTGGCGGCGCTGCCGGAGGGCGGCACACCGACCGGGGTCCAATTATCTGGATTGGACCACAAGGTGTTGGTGGTGGTGCCGTTCCAGTGCGAGTCTTGCGCGGCAGCGTACTGTCCCGCGCCCAGCAGCGCGATCAAGGCGCCGACGCCTGCGTATCGAACGAGGTTGCTTCTTTTCATGGGTATTTCGAGGGTTGGTTGCAGTGGTTGTTCAGCCGGAAAAACCGCCCCCAGCGGCACACCCAGGGTATTCGGCTAAAACGCCGCCTGGCGATGGCCAAGTGACCGGGCGTGAGCATAGGGGTTCCAATCCTTAATGCGCCGTCCGCCGCGCAAAGCCGACATGGTACGCGAAGGACCTTTCCACTTTTGTCGCGTGCACAGAAAAGGAGGCCAACCCGCGGATGCTCCAGGCGCCGGGTGGGGCGCGTCACTCCGTGCGCGCCGCGAGCGTAGCGAGAGAGCTTGCAGACCTTGGCGACCACGACGGAATACTGGTGTCGATGACTCCCAGCGGACCAATTGTGCGCTAAGATTGCGGTGCGGGCGCGTGCGCCGGCGCTTGGTCCGCTGGCAGACGTTCGGCCTCGTCCAACAGAATGCGCGCGAAAACCCAGTCGAACCAGAAGCCCTCCGGCGCGTCGCCCCGGAACAGGCCGTTCTTGAATTCCGCCTCGATCCGTGTCCGGCCGCTGGCGAGTTCGCGTTGTGCATCACCGGGATTACCCAATCGCCACTCGGCCATGGCCAGAATGACGCGGGCGGTGGCGGTGCGGGAGGCGACCTTTTCGGGATACGTCAGGCATTGGTGGCACCAGTTGGAGGCCGCCAGGAAATCGCCGCGGCGATAATTCAGCAATGCCAGCGACACACATTGCCAGGCAGCCCGGAACTGATCCGGGGGCGCACCCTGATCGGTGGTCTTAAAGGTCTGAAAGGTCGTGGCTTCGATCGGCTCCAGCAATTTCAGCAGATCACCGTCGGCGGGTGTCAGCAGGCTGATCTTGAGGATGCGGTCGGCCACCGGGCAAGTGGTGTGGGCGTAGCGGGCAATGGCTTGGCGGCGGAACTGGTCGTACCGGTTAGTCTCGTTCAGTTCCAGAAAACACGGCCCGCACTCGAGGTAGTCGAGGGTGGCCACATCCGAGCCATCAAACTGATCCACCTGCAATAGCTGGTCGAAACGGTCGGTCGCCAGCCGCCAGCGGCCGGCCAGGGCATGCCATTCCCCCAGCGACCGGAGTACGGCCGCGCCTTCCAGCGTCGGGCGGGTAAAAGTCAGTTGGCTGACCAGATCATCGGCTTCCTTGAAGCGGTCCTGGCTGTTGAGTAACGTCAATTGCGTGATCCGCTCGCGCAATTCGGCCTGTTGGCGCAGCGCGGCTTCATTCCTCTCGGCGGCTACGGCTCGCTGCAAGGCGGCGCGTTCCTGTACGAGCATCCAGATGGTGGCGGCCATGCCGGCCAGCAACGTCACCAACACTGCCGCCCCGGCCAAAAATGCCACTTGATTGCGCCGCACCAGCTTTTCCAGACGGTATAGCCGGCTGGGCGGGCGGGCCACCACCGGTTCGTTGTTCAAATAGCGCTGCAGGTCCATGGCCAAGCCGTTCGCCGTTTCATAGCGGCGCGTGCGGTCCTTTTCGAGCGCCTTCATGACAATCCAGTCCAAGTCGCCTTCCAACAACGATATCAACTTGAGCGGTTCGGCATGGCGCCGGGCCGCCGTCGCCGTCAATTCAGTGCCATGCAGGGTCGTGAGGATGTCCGAGGGCCGCTGCGGCTCCTGCTCCCGCAGGGTTCGGCGCATTTCGTCCAGACCGGATTTCACCAATTCCCCGGGGTCAAATGGCGGGCGGCCGGTGAGCAGTTCATACAGCAGCACCCCCAGGGAATAAATATCGCTCCGCGTGTCCACGTCCAGCCCGCTCATTTCCGCCTGTTCGGGACTCATGTAAGCCGGCGTGCCGACCATTTGTTCGCACGTGGTGAAGGGGGTGCGGTCGGTGAGCCGCGTGCCAATGGCCTTGGCAATGCCGAAATCGATCACTTTCGGTGCGGCCACGCCGTCCTGCTGGGTGACCAGAATATTGGAAGGCTTGAGGTCGCGATGGATCACCCCCTTCTGGTGGGCGTGTTGGATGGCGGAACAAATCTGGATGAGTAACTCGATCCGGCGGCGGGTGTCCAAGTTGTTTTGGTCACAATACTCGGTGATGCGCACGCCGGGGACGAGTTCCATCACAAAATAGGGGCGTCCGGTTTCCGTGGCGCCGGCGTCCAGTACCCGGGCGATGTTCGGATGGTCCATCAAGGCCAGGGCCTGGCGTTCCGCCTCGAAGCGGGCGATGACATTTTCCGTCTCCATGCCCAGCTTAATGATCTTGAGGGCCACGCGGCGCTGGATGGGTTGCACCTGTTCGGCCATGTAGACGAGGCCGCAGCCGCCTTCGCCGATCCGCTGCAGGATTTTGTAGCGGCCGATCCGTTTGCCCAATTGTTCATCCGGGAGCGGACGGGAGCCGGACGGCTTGGCGCTGGGACCAGCCGTGAACAATAATGCCTCCGCCGAGCGGGCGGCGGACTTGAGAAATTGGTCGGCGGCCGCTTCGACCGCCAGCAACTCCTCCAATCGCTGTCGCAATTCGGCGTTCCCGGCGCACTGTTCGGCCAGGAAGGCGGACCGCTGTGCTTGGTCCGGGAGTTGCCGCGCCGCCTCGAACAGCGCCTCCTCATCCGGCGCGGAGGGTTTCATGTCTGCGCTGCCTTGCGGATCTCGTTGAACAGCCAGGCTTTGGCGTAAGCCCATTGCCGTTCCACGGTGCGCTCGGTAATGCCCAGCACGCCGGCAATTTCGGCGCCGCTCATGCCGCCAAAAAACTTCATGACCACAATCCGCGCCTTTTGCGGGTCGAGGGATTGCAGTTGTACCAGGGCCTCGTCCAGCAACAGCACCTGGTCGTCCGGCGAGGCGGCGGCCAAGTCCAATCCTTCAAAATCCACCCGGATCTGACCGCCGCCGTGCTTGAGCCGCGATTTGCGCCGGGCGTTTTCAATCAGGATGCGGCGCATGGCCTCGGCCGCCGCGGAAAAAAAGTGCCCGCGGTTCTCCCATTGCTTGGATCCGCTGTTCGCCAGCCGCATCCACGCCTCGTGCACGAGGGCGGTGGCTTGCAACGTCTGGCCGGGGGTTTCCCGGGCCATGCGGGCCGCCGCCAGCGAGCGCAGTTCCGCATAAACCAGCGGCAGCAATTGTTCCGCCGGAAAGGCCTGTCCCTCATGGCGGTTCAAAAGACGGGTGATTTCACAGTCGTCGGATAGCGCCTGCGGATCATCCAACTCTGGCTTTGCTAGCATGGGAAGTTCAATTGTCCGCAATTTAACTTGGGCGTGGTTGCGGCACAAGTTGAGAAACAGCGGCCGCCGGACGAATGACGAAACGGAAAAACCGTTGATTCAGGGATGAATCAACGGCTGCTCTGAAAACTGGCTGGCCTAAGGCGCGGACTGACCTACCACCAAAAGACCGGAATTGCGTCTGAGTCCACCGAGGACACGGTTCGCGGCAGCATATTTTGGAATTTTCGCCATTCCACGTGGCCGTCCAGCATACCGATGTTGCCGCCACTGGGCAATGCCCCCTTCATATGGGAGCTGCGGTGTTGGAACAGGGTTCCTGCGGGCGTATAGAGCCCCCCGGTGATGCCTTGCCACACATAAGAATTGACCAAACTGGGGTTGTTTTCCCCCGATTTTGACAAAGTGGTGCAGGCCGTCAGCGGGCGTTCTGAGACGCTGGGGGCCGGGTAGCTGGGGGACCCGGGCCGGGTGGTATCCACCAAAGTGCTGGGAAGAATGGACTTATTCTGATTTGTAGGGGTGAGGCTGGGAGTATTCTCCCAAGCATAAGAATAACCCGTGACATGAACGGTGCCACCCGCATAGTTCCAAGCGTTGTCGATGTCCTGATCGGGGAAGCCTGGGTCATAGAATACATCGCGCGTGCAACCACTGGTCAGCATGAGTTGCATCACCGGGTAGTCGGGAACGTCCCAGGGCCAATACTGCTGGCCGCTGGACGACGTAAAATCCGGGCATTTATCGTGGTTGTCACCGGTGTAAATGAAAGTGGCTACTTCGATTTGCCGGATGTTACTGGAGCATTTGGCCCGGAGAGCCTTGTCCTTGGCCTTGGCGAGGGCGGGCAGGAGCATGGCGGCCAGGATGGCGATGATGGCGATGACCACGAGCAGTTCGATGAGGGTGAAACCCGCCCTTGGCCGAAGGGTCGGGTTGGACCTGAAGGTGCCGGCAAATACTGTCTCGTTTTTCTGATATAACGTCTTGATCATATTATTGCTGGTAAGGCTGGCGTGGCGGAGGGGCTCTCCCCGCCACGCCTTTTCGGCGTCACCGGTTATTGAACCAACCGGAAGAAGGCGGCGGCATTGGTCGCCGGGATCGTGACCGTATCGGTTCCATTGGCGGTCACTGGTGTCGCGGTGACGGACTGCCAGTTGGCCGGGCTTAAACTTGTGGAATACTGCAAGGTGTAGCTACCGCTGGCAGGCCAACTCAAGCTGAGGCTGCCGGCGGAGAAGGAAGCGCCCAGCGTCGGCGCCACGGTAACGGAGGTTTCATCCAACGTGAAACTGTCGAAGCCGACGGTGACGACGTTGCCGGAATCGAATCCGCCAGCGATCAGGCCCACTTGCACCGGGAGTCCCGCGAAGTTGGTGAGGGAGTAGCTGGTACCATCCGGGATGGAACCCCACGGGTCGGTCGCCAGCCGGCGCTGGAAGAACATGAAGTTGGTCAGGTTCTGCCGAACGATCAGGAGCCAGAGGTTGGTGTCGCTGGTGGTGCCGGCGCCATTGAAGCCGCCGGACTCGGTGTTGCGGGTGACGACATTGTCCAAATTGTAACGGGCGTAGGTGCCAATGCCGTAGAGGTCGAACCGGGTGAACGAGACCCAGGTTTCGCCACGGGTGACCGCATCGATGTTGTAAGGCGAGCCGTTGGTATTGAAGGCGCGCGCCATCAGGCCGGGGTTGTTGTAGCCGACCATATCGGCGCCGTCGTAGGCATGAGAGGCAGTCAGGTAGCTAATATGGACCGAGGCCTGGAAGTCGTTGGTCACATACTTGAAGAGGAAGAACCCGTCGTTCTGATCCGCTTCCCAGCCGACATCCTCGCTGGCGATGTTGAGCACATTGTTGCTGGTGGTGTCCGCGTCGGCGTCGGAAATGGACGCGGCCGAGGCGGAGGAGTAAGTGGTTGAGGGAATGGCGCCGGGTTGGGCGTAAACGCCATCCCAAGTGGTGTTCGTTGCGCCATTGGCGATATAGTCATGGGCCGTGCCGAAGTTCTCGGTAAAGGTGGGTGCCCGGACGGTGGCCGCGAGGGTCGTGGTAAAGGTGTTGGTGCCGAACACCAGCGTCACGGTGTTGGTGGTGCTGCCGACCGCGAGGCCGGACAAAATGTTATTGGTTGCCACCAGCAGGTTTGTGTTGCCGGCGGTGATCTGAATGGCAGAACTCACCGGCATGGTGCCGCCGCCCTGAATTTGAGCGGTGGCGGTCGCCAGCCCGATTCCGCCCACGGGAATGCTGCTCGCGAGGCTGGCCGTGATGCCCGTGATGACCACCGGCGGAGTGTTCGTGGAGGTGGAACCAACCACATTGAAAGACTTGGTGGTGCTGGAACCGGAGTAGCCATAGACCGCAGCATAATACGTGACCCCAGGCGTCAGGCCGGTGACCGTGACGGTGTCTCCCACCCCGCGGTAAACCACGTAATTGCCGCCGCCCAGATCCGTGCCTTGGCCAAAGACCGAATTCGCGGTGGTCAGGATTCCATAATAGGGCTGGGCGGAAACCGGGCTGTCCGCCCGCATCACCACGAAACTCGTGGAGGCGCTGCCGTCACTGTTGGTTCCGGGCACCCAAGTGAGGGTGGCGGTCGTGTAGGCCGTGTTCATGGCGACCGTCAGTCCGGTCGTGGCCGAGGGCGGCGTGCCCCCGGAAATGTTGGTGCCGTCCACCGCGAAGCTGTCGAACTGGACATTCCCGGCGCTGGTCGTAAACATCGATTGGACCATGCCCACCTGGAGCGGCAGGCCGTTGGTGAAATCAGAACGAACGATGGATTCCGACGGCTGGAAGGTCCAGGGATCGGTGGCCGCCGCCTTCTTGAAGAAATAGAAGTTGGTTGAATTCTGGCGCACCATCAACAGCCAGTAATCGGTCGTTTCGCCGTCCGTTTCATCCGTTTCGGTGTTGACGCCATTCATGGTGTTAAACGTGCAGGAACTGATGCCATATTCGTCGAAACGCAACCAGTCCACAAAGTTCTCCGTGTAACCGGATCCGCTGGGAGAAGCATTGTTGGCGGTGTCATAGGCCCGGGCCTGCAAACCGACGAACTGGTAATTTGTGATGGCATAACTCGTGATGTGCACTGAGGCCTCGAAATCGCCCGGGATAATCTTGAACAGGAACGGGCCGTTGTCGTTCGCGCCTTGCCAGGCGGAACTGGCGCAGGTGATGTTGAGCGTGTTGTTGGAGGAAATGTCGGCATCCACGTCGATCGGGTCGGCCACCGGTGCAGCATAAGTTGAATTGGGAATGTCGCTGCCCTTTAAATACAGGCCGTCCCAAGCGGTGCTGGGCAGGCCGCTGGCAAGGTAATTGTGCGCCGTTCCGAAGCTGTCGGTGAACGCCGGCGCGTGGACGGTAATGGTGCTGCTGACGCTAAAATTGGCGTAGGTGGCGGTGACCTTGGCAGTGCCCGTGGCCACGGCGCTGATGGTGCCTTCGGAGTCAACCGTCAGGATGGTGTCGTCACTGGAACTCCAAACGGCATTGGTATTGGCGATCACGTTGGTATCACCGATATTGTCGAAGAACGTCAACAGTGGAACCCCCACCCCGTTTAACGGAATGCCGGTGGCCGGTGAAACGGTGAAGTTGATGCCTTTGGGAATGCCGAGACCCTCGGTGCTGGTGGTGGCGGGACTGGTGCCGTAGAGGATGCTGGCGCCCGCGCCGCTGTACGAATATACCGCGCAACTATATTGTTCATTGGTGCTGCCCAAACCGCTCACGGTCACGCTGTTGCCGGTGCCGGCGTAAACCACGTAGATGCCGCCTCCCAGATCGTCGCCCGTGCCGAAGTTGGTGTTGGCACTGTAGCTATAGGCGTTGATTGGCCGCTGGGTCAGTATGTTGGTGTTGTTCTGGCGCAAAACCAGGAAGCTGCCGGCGCTGCCGGCGCCCGCCGTCCACGCGAACTTTACGTCCACGCCACTCGGGGTGGCCGCCAGCCCGGTCGGATTGGCCGGCAGGGTGGGATTGGCCACCACGTTCGTGCCCGTCAGTTCAAAATCGGTGTAGTAAGAAATAGGCGTGGCCGTGCTGAAGGTGGCTTCCGCGATGCCCACCTGCACCGGCAAGCCGTCAAGGTCTGTGCGGGTCAAGGTGGCGTGTTGTGCCCAGGCGTCCGCCTGATTGGTCTTGGTATAGAAGCTGAAAACATCCCCCACCCGCGTAATCCGCAGATACCGGCTGGTGGTCGTGTCGCTGTTGCCCCCGGCCACGAGGACGTATCCGTCGTGATCGACCCCGTTGGTGGCATAGCGGATATCCTCGTCAATGGAGTATTCCTGAAAGCGCATGATATCCATCCAGTTCTCGGCCCCACCGTAGGGAGCGCCCCAATGCGGGCCGCTGGCCGTGAACGCCCGCGCCATCAAGCCGCCAAAATGGTCCGCAGTATTATCAAAGGGTTCCACGTTTTCCACCGAGACGTCGAAATCGCCGGCCACCACCTTGTAGAGAAAGAAGCCGTCGTCGCTGGTGCCCGCCCAGTACGTGTTGCCGGTTTGCACGGTCAGGTAACCGGGATTGGCCGTTTCGTTGGCCTGCACCGTATAACCACTGACGGTCGCGCCGTTGAGGCCGCCGTAAATGTCACCGGACCCCAGGTAAACACCATCCCACATGGAGTTGGTCACGCCGTCAGTCTTGTAGTCAAGGCTATTGTTGAAATTGTTCGTGATGCTATCGGCGTGCACGGTGCAGCCGATGGCAAGCCCGATCAGGATTGCGCAGGAACGTTTTGGATAGGAGAACATCTTCATGTTTGCTTGGTTTTTTTTGGTTGTCTTCTCTACAAAGCCGGCCTTAAAGAACGAGGGCAATCGTTCTTCCTCTTATAATTATCAATACAAACCCTGCTTCTGAACATGAGAGAAATCCACAGCCTGATGTCACAAATGCACCCTTCAGCCCCCCGTTGGCCACCGCCCGCTGTCAAGATTTTTATGGCGCCAGCCCGCCGCCTGGGAACCATCCGCCCGACTGGATTTCGAAGTTTCACCGGCCTCAGGGGAGAACTGATTGGTTGGCATCCGCCGGCTTGGACGACGCCGTTGAATGCCGGCCACGGCCGGCTATCGATCGTGTTCTTTTGAGTACCGATGCTGGCTACTATATCACAACGGTCATTGCTGTCTTGTCCACGTGGGCAGCAGTGACTAGAATTTTGGCACAATTGGTTGCCCCTATGACTGCCCTCCAAGCCGAGCTTTTCGCGGAACTCGCCGAGCCCTTTACGGGCGAGGCGCTGTTCGACTGCCTGCCGGACGTGGTGTTTTTTCTCAAGAACCGCCGCTGCGAATATGTGGTGGTCAACCAGACGCTCGTGGAGCGGTGCGGGCGGCGGAGCAAGGACGAGTTGCTGGGCCGGCTGACCGACGAGTTGTTTCCCTCGCCGCTGGGCGAAAGCTACCGGGCTCAGGATGAACGCGTGCTGCGGCGCGGGGAGGCGATCCTGAGCCAGTTGGAACTGCATGTGTATGTGACCGGCGGACCCGGCTGGTGCCTGACCAACAAATTGCCACTCCGGGACCGGCGCGGCGCGGTCGCGGGCGTGGTGGGTATTTCCCGTGACCTGCGGGTCGCCAACGAGCGCGGTCGGGATTTTTCCTCGGTGGCCAAAATGGTGCGCCACATCCAGGAGAATATTGGTGAGCGGCTGCGCGTGAAGGACCTGGCCGCCGGCGCCGGGTTGTCGGGCTACCAATTCGAGCAGCGTATCCGGGGCATTTTCCAGCTTACCGCCGGACAACTGATCCAGAAGACGCGCATGGATGCTGCCGTCCGGAGGTTGCGTGATACCCGGGATTCCATCGCCGTCATCGCCCTGGATTGCGGCTATTCGGACCAGAGCGCCTTTACCCGGCAATTCCGGCAAACGACCGGCCTGACACCGTCCGAATACCGGATGGTCTATGGCGTGGGCGCGGGCCGGTGAAATTGGCCGCTAGCGCGTGTCTTCAAGAATACGGTCCGCGGCCGTCCTCGGCCGCTGAAACGTGATTTTGAACGACGCCTCATCTGGCAACAACGTCTCGCAACGAAAGGCCGCCCTGCCGCCACGGCCATCCGCTGCCCGATATTGAAGACAAGCCGCTAGCGCGCCGCGTCGGCCCGGATGATCCGCAGCCCGAAGACGGCGGCGATTTCATTTTGATGGGTCGCCTGAAAGCGGATGGTGACTTTCTTCTTGCCCTGCACCACGTCGGCGGGCAACGCGTACTCGGCATCGAAGAAATGCGGCGTGGTGCCGTCTTTGGCCACCGTCTGCTCGGCGATGCGCTGGCCATCCACCAAAATCTCAAAGCTTCGCGGGCGCCATTCGTCGTTGCAATAAGTGACGACGAGCGCCATGGGATGATCGGTTTCCACCGGCAGATCGAAGGAGAACCAGTTGCGCCCGCGCCGGCCGGGGTGGCCGAGCACACGGTCCGGCTCGCTGTCTTCCCCCTGCTGGTTGAAGTTGCGTTCGGGCTGCATTTCACCCGGCTGGGCGAAGGCGACGGTGGCCAGTTCCAGCTTGTGCCGCCGCTCGCGTTCGGCGGCGAGGGCGGCGGCCTGCCGGGCCCAGTCCTCGGGCGTGAACAAGTCCCAATAAGCCGCGTAAGTCCGGCGCTGCAGCCGGTAAAACGGCATGAAATCCACGTCGCGCTCGCGGCCCACGCCGGCGGAGCGGAAACAGCCGGGCTGGCTGGCGACCGGTTTAAGCCAATCGGTCAACGGTTTGTCGGCGGCCACAAACACCGGCACCGATTCCGGTGCGCCGGATTGTCCCTCGGGCCCCAGGTCTCCCGCCAGCACCAGCGGTCCCCAGAGCAAGGCCACCCGCCGCGGATTGTCCGGCAGCGGTTCGGCGTGTAACTGCTTGGGCAGCACCAGCGCCACCGTGTCGCCATCCTTCCAGCGGCGTTTCAACTCCACATAAGCTCCCGGGGCGGGCAATTGGGCCACTGCCCGGCCATTGATGGTTACGGAAAAACCAGCACCAGCCCAGGCCGGTCGCCGCAGGGCCAGCGTGAACGTCCTCCGTTTGTCCAGGGAGATTTTGAAGTGGGCGGATTCGCCTTCGGGAAAATCAGTTTGCTGCTCGATCTTGGCATTTTCAGTTTTCCAGGTCGCGACTGAAGGCGCATAAAGATTCACCCAGAGCCGGCCGGCGCTCTCATAATAAATGCCGTCGCCATGTAGGGCGTGGCTCTCCATGCCGCTGCCCACACAGCAGGTGAAGTCGTTTTGCATGTCCTGGTACTCGTGGGTGACGCCGCGCCCGACCGGCACCATGTAGCAGGTGCGGCCGTCCGCCGGGTCCATCGAGCCGAGGACGTGGTTGAACAGGGCGCGTTCCTCAAATTCCGCAAACCGGTCGTCCGGGTGCAAGGCGAAGAGCAGGCGCGTCATCTTCAGCATGTTATAAACATTGCAGCTTTCGTCCGTGCGGCCGTCCACCCGGTTGCTCAACTGGTCCGGTTCGCCGAAATACTCGTCCTTGCCGTGGCCGCCGGTGGCAAAGCTGTGGTGATAGACGACTTCTTCCCAGAAGTACTGGGCGGCGTCGCCGCTCGTTTGGTTGCCGCTGTACAGGTAGCGTTTCAGCTCGCCCTCGAGCTTGGGTACCTGCGTGTTAGCATGGCGTCCGGCTAAAATGTCGTGCTGTTGGGCGAGCGGGTCCACGATGGCGTGGTGCTCAAAATAGTCGCACGCCTTGAGCCAGCGCGGGTCGCCGGTATCGGCGTACAGGTCGGCCATGACCTCGTTCATGCCGCCAAACTCGGTGGCCAGCATTTTCTGAATCTGGTCGGGCGTCAGCCGGGCCAGGATGCCATCGGCCCAGGCGGCAAATTTGATTTCGACCTCGAGGGCTGTGCGGTTGCCCGTGAACCGGTAGGCATCGCGCAAGCCGGCAAAGAGTTTATGTTCCACGTACCAAGGCGACCACATGCCGTTGAGGTCAAAGCCCCCGGACTGGATGAGGCCGCGGCCGAGGTCCTCGAACCGCTTTTTGCCATCCACCAGTTCGGCGCGATTTCGGTCGTCTCCAGCCAGGAGCGCGCCCAGGTAGCCATCACCCTGTTTGTCCTGAATTTCCTTTAGTTGGGCGACCAGGTAATCGGCGCGTTGCTTGAACCGTGAATCGCCGGTGGCGGCAAACATGTAGCTGACCGCGGAAAGATAATGGCCGGCGATATGGCCGGTAAGCTGGCGGCCCGCGCCGTCCCAGCCGCCGTAACCTTCGGCGGCCTTGGGCGGCAGGCCGGCGCGCTGCCGGAGGTAGTACAGCATCCGGTCCGGCTCCAGCGAGAGCAGGTACTCGGCGTCCAGTTCCTGGGCGTGTTTGAGCGGCCCCCCGGTCAGCCGCACATCCGCCAGCGGTAGTGGCCGCGCCAAGACCGGCACGGCGTCGGTGATCACCTGGGTGTCGGCGAGGCGGGCGTAGCCGATGGGTGGCGTGGCGGCGGTGGCGTCGAGCGCGACAGCGGCCCCAGTCAGGAGCGCGGCAGCGATTGTGCTGAAGGAGTGTTGCCGGCCGGCTGGAGCGCTTTTCATGGTTTCAGTTCTGAGCTTTGATCCAGACCACGGAAGCGCCGGGATGCGCCGGACGTTTGGGTTGGGGCGTGTTGGCACGGGCCGCGGCGCCGCCAGCGTAGTCCACGGCCGACTCGCCCTCGGAATGAAACTCGCCGCGTGCATTGCGGTTGTTGCGCGCATAGTTCGGGATGGCCACCAGCGGGGTGCCGTCGGCCCATTTTCCCTCCAGCACCATGACCCCATCGAGCAAATCCGGCTTCCAGACCGGCTGCAACGGCGCCTCGCCGATCGGCTGATTAATGGCCGGTTGGTCGGCCGTCTCCACGTTGTAAATCAACGGGCCGTAGCGCAACGCAATGTGGCCGCGATCAGCCACGATCCGATCATCCGCCTTGATGCGCTGAACCTCCATGGGCAGTTCCAGCGTGACGGTGTCGCCCGTCTGCCACTCGCGAGTGACGCTGGCGTAGCCATTCTGCACGTCCGGCGTGACCGTTTGGCCATTGACCGCGAAGGATTTGAGACCGCTTACGGTTGGCGTTTCCGCATACAGCGCACTGGTGGCGCGGTCGGGCACCCGGATGTACAGTGTGAAATGCTTGGCCGACCGCGGATTGACCGTGATGGCCACCTTGCCGTTCCAGGGGTAATCGGTCTTTTGCACCATCTCCACGTCCGTGCCGGCGACTTTATCCACTGTGATTTTGCTGCCAATGAACAGGTTCACGTAGAGCCCGTCGGAACTCTTCACGTAGGTCCACGTGGGGATCATCAGCAGGGTGCGCGGGATATTGCCGACGCAGCAGGGGCAGACGTGCCAGGGGCCGCGATGGCCGCCCTGCAACGGATTGGTGTATTGGAAATTCTTCCCGTCCAAGTCGGTGGCGCCGAGTAGCGCGTTGTACAGCGTTTCCTCGTAGCGGTCCGCATATTTGGCGTCGTGATAGGCCAGGTTCAATTTGTATTGGAAGAAAATCAGGCCGCAACTCGAACACGATTCGCAATAGGCGTCGTTGGGCAGGGAAAAATTCGGTCCGAAACCTTCGGAGGTTTCGCCGCTGCCGATGCCGCCCGTGACGTAATATTTCCGATTGATCAAATTGTCTTCGAGCGAGGCCACGGCGCTGGAGTAATCGGTGTCGCCGGTTTCAGCAGCGATGTCGGCCATGCCGGAATAAAAGTACATCGCGCGAACGGCGTGGCCCACGGCTTCGTATTGCTCAATGGGCGGCAGGTGGCTTTGGTCGTACTCGTCGCCACCCCGACGGGAGTCGAGGAGAAACCGGGCCAGCTTGATGTAGGCATCGCCGCGACCGTTGCCTTCCATGTCATTCACAAAACGTCCGAAGCGCACCAGCGCCTGTTCCATTTCCTGGTGGCCGTCGAACCACTCCTTTTTGCCGGGACCGAGGTTGGCGACCCAGCAATCGGCCAGTTTCTTGGCCGCATCGTACAGGCGCCGGTCCTTGCCCTCGGTGAGCGTGTAATGATTGATGGCGGATTCGATGAAGTAGCCGCCCACATAGCCCTCATGGTTGCCGCGCTGGGCGGGGGACCAACGTTCCGGCCATTCGTCGCGCGGGGCCAATGTGTAGGCCGTTTGCAGATAGCCGTCCGGCTCCTGCGCTCCGAGAATGATGGGAATCCACTGCTCCAGGGTCGCCTTCATCTTTTCCTGCGCGGCGATGATCTGGGAATCGCCGCGGGGATTCACCATGAGCGCGAGGCAAATGGACTCGACGGTTTCGTGGACCCAGGCGTTGGCAAAGACATAGCCCTTGTGCCGCCCGTGCGCCTCTCCACGCAGGGCCTTGCCGGCCTCGATGAAATTGTCAATGCCGCCCTGACCCTCGGTCAGGTTGGTACGGTTAATCATGTCGATGCAATGCGGAATCCAATTGACGATGAGCGCCTTGGCCCGGGCGTTCCAGAGCGGACTGTCGATCTGGTAATGACGGGTGTAAACCACGTCGAGCCGCTGGGCGGGCGGGGGATTCTCAGCCTTGACGGTCAGGGTGGAGGAAGCGCTTAAGGCGCCGCTGCCAGCCGTCAGCTTGAGCGTGTAATCGCCCGGAGCGGAAAACGTGGCGGTGGTGGCCGCTGTGTGCGGATCGGCAAAGGTGACGTCGCCGGGGCCGGTGACTTTGCTCCAAATCACGTCCGTTTTTGCGGGCTTGAGTGTGCGCACGTTGCCGGACAAGAAGGTCTTGCCCCCAAGGACCACATCGCGATCCACACCGGCCACCACGGTCGGAGGAAACTCCGGTGATTTGCCAGAGTCCACGACACGCCACTGAAGTAATCCGGTCGAGAAATCGCCGCTCCCGTCCATTTCCAACCGGAACTTCGAAGTTTGCACCTCGTCGAAGGTGGTGGTGTTGAAACGGTCGCCCGCCACGCCGAGACCTGAGGGGTTCGCCACCGGTGTAAACTGTTTGCCGTCCCAGTACAGCAGGCGGCAAGCTTTGGGCAGCCGCACTCCCTGATGATCATCCCACCAGTAGACCTCGATTTGCTTGGTGCTGATGGGTTGATTCCAATCGTACTGGACCCATTGCGTGCCGGTGCGCGGCCAGTTGCCATAGGAGCCGGGGCCGCGTTCGAGCGAATTCTCCGGCAGGTGGCCGTCGTTGAGCGCCTTCACCGACGTATCACCGGAAACGTAGGAAGCGGAGGGCGTGGCGACCAGCGCAAGGTTCACCTCTTCATCGGCCGCCGCGGCCCGGCCGAGGAGGCCGGCGGCCAGTAGCACTCCGGTCAGGCCGATGGTCAGGGAGAACCGGTTCAACTTCCGGGCGGGGCAGGGGGCATTCATGATCATTTATTGCGGTTTCAATCGGATGATGGAGAGTGAGTAAGGTGGAAATTCATGCGTCAGCCGGGCGCCGGCCGGCAGCGCTCTTGGTTGAGGCACCACTTTCATAGGCTGGTCAAGTGTGTTGTTGTCCAACGGATTCGTCGATTTCAATTCGGTGAGGGCGTCCGGCAACAAGTTAACGGTCGCGCCGTTGATTTGCAAATCGGCGGTGATCGGCTGGTCGGAGACATTGATGGTCTGCAGGACCGTTTCGCCGGTGGCATCGTCCCGGCCCGCCTCGGCAAATAATCTGGGCGCCGGCTGGGCCGTGGCGGTGTTGATCAATTCGCCATCGAGATAGCAGCGGATGGTGGCGCCGCTGACGGCCACCTTGAGATCGTACCAGCGGTTGGTTTCCAGGGTGCCCGGTTTGCCCTCGCCGGCCGGGGTTTGCACCCCGTGCAGACTATGCTCGATGGCGTGCTGCGAATTGCCCCAGCCCCCGAGGTTCCACCAATAGTAATCATCGCCGTGGCGGGCCACCGTGATCAGAAAACCCTCGCTGCCGCTCAATTTTCTGGCTTTGAGCGTTAGCGTGTAATCCGACCAGTTCGTCTCGCCGTAAAAGGTCGCGCCGCGCCCGGTTCGGGTCTGGCGGAAAGCATCGTCCACCACGGACCAGCGCCCCAGTCCGCCTTGGCCGCGTCCAGTTTGCCAACCCTCGGTGCCGTGGGCAAAATCGGAGGCGTAGAGGGTCAGGCCAGCGTGTTCCACCCGCACGTCTTTGAATTCCGCCGAGGCGTCCCAGGTGCCCAATCCAATCTGGCCGTTGAGCCGGAAGTTTTGTTCGTCGGGAAACGCGACTTCCGTGTGCCAGGTGCGGCTGGGCAGGTTGGCGGCCAACGTTTTCCAAAGGTAATAGGACACGGTGCCAAAAACGCGCGTGCTATCGAAATAGATCATGCCGTGCCACGGCGGCGGCGCGCCGGCCAGTGCCGTACGGCCATGGACATTGGCCAGCAAGGGGGCATAGGACACCATGCGCACATGGTCGGCGTTGCGCTCGCAGCCGAGCAGAAACACCCCCTCGGCGAGGGCTGCCGCCAGGTTGCCCTTGTTTTCGCCGCCGGCGGCGGACGTCACCGCCACTTCGGCGATGTAAATCGGCGGCGTGTTGCGATCCGTCTGGTCATAACGGTGAAAATTGTTGATGAACCATTCCGGGCTGTCGTAGTAATGCTCGTCGGCCAGTTCCGTGCGGGTTTGCGGTTGCGGATAGCAAGCCAGCGGCACCACCCCGGGATCGGCCGCTTTGAGCCGGGGATAAATGAAGGCGTATTGGCGCTCATATTCGGGACCGACGTTTTCGTTGCCGATTTCCATCAGCTTCAAATGAAACGGATCCGGGTGTCCGGCGGCGGCACGCAAGCTGCCCCAGGTGGAATTTGTGGGGCCGTTCGCGTATTCCAGGGCGTCGACGAAATTTTGCGCGATGGACTCCAGGGCCGACGGCGGCACATTGGTGCCGTTGCGATAGATGCAGGTCTGGCCGGCGAAGGAAACAAACAGCGGCTCGGCCTGCAGGTCTTCACAAAACTGCAAATACTCGAAGAAGCCCAGACCTTGCGTGCGCCGGTAATCCCAGACGTTCCAAGCTTCCGGGCGCTGTTCGAGCGGCCCGATGGTTTGTTTCCATTGGTAGGCGTTCTCCACCGTGGCGCCTTCCACCACGCAGCCGCCGGGGAACCGGACAAATCCGGGTTTGAGTCCGGCGATCATTTCCGCGATGTCGGCGCGCAAGCCGTTCGGGCGGTCCTTGAAAGTGTGCCGTGGAAACAGGGAGACCAGATCAAACCAGAGCGTGCCCTTGGCGTTGGCGGCCAGTATGAAGCGCGCTTGGGCTTCGTTGGTGGTGGCGGTGAGCCGGGCGTGGTATTGTTTCCACTCGGTCGTCAGGCCACTGATTTTCCCGGCGGTGCTCACGGCCCGGCCGTCGGCCGTTTCCAGCATGGCGGTCAATTCGCCGCCAAAATCCTCGCTGCGGGCCCAGAACGAGAGTTCGTATTCCGCCCCGGCTTTCACGCCGATGCCCCAGAATCCTTCGTTGGCCAGGCCCACCCGACTGCCGGCCTCGTCAATTTGCAGCCGGCAGGAACGCGGGGTGGCCGGATTCAAGGGCTGATCCAGCGTCAGTGACATCGACCCGCGGCCGGTGCCGTCCTGGACGAGCGACCAGTGCGGCAGGCTTTTGTCCACGTCCAGAAAATAGGTGGTGGCATAGCCCCCGGGATTTTGCCAGGTGGACCCGTCGGGATATTCGGAAGCGACGTTGTTTTGCGGGGGCGTGGTGGTGCGCGCGAATCCTTCCGGCGCCTTGGCGTCCTCGAAGCCACGATTGCGGATCAACTCGCCATACAGGCCGCCGTCCACCGCCGTGTTGATTTCCTCAAGAAACACGCCATACAGGCGCGGGTTGATTTCGGGGCCGGGTTGATTGGCGTTGATGACGATGGTGGCTGGTGCGGCCCCGACGGCCCCGGCGGCGAGCCATAGCCACGCAACGGTTTGGGTGAGGAGGCGCATGATCGATAACCGGCCCCGCGAATCACTCTGGCTGTGGTTCCGCTTTGCCGATGGGGATTCGGCCGCGATAAAAATCGTCGAATAGGGCAAAGGCTTCCGGATCATATTGTTTGAGGCCTTCAGGCCCGTCCGCAGGTTTGGGACCGGTCATGCCCAAGTCGCCATGGGTGCCGAAATACCACATGGTCAGTTCGGCAAAAAACTCATCCGGGTTGGAGCCGGCATAGGACTTCACCCAGCGTTGGTTCTTCAACGAGCGGTGGTATTGCTCGTCGAATTTGGCCACCACGGCTTGGTTGAGGCCGTAGTTGCGGATGGCGTGCGCGAATTCGTGCACACAGATGTCGCGGCCGTGGTATCGGTCGTTGTCCAGCTTGAGCAGGTTTTCCTCGCCGCAGGAGGTCAATTGGCCGCCCATGCCGCGCGTGCGTTGGTCGCGGGTCAGGCCGTTGTATTCGGGCAGCTTCACGCCCTTGTCCTGGCGCCATTCCGGCAAGTCGGTGGTCACCTGGTCTTTGCCGATGATGTGCAGCTCCACCCTGGCGGCGATGAGGTTCGTGACCACGGACGGCAGGTTGGCAAGCAGCATCGAAAGGCGGTGGTAAGCCGCATACATCGCCTCGTCGGAAACGACCTGATGCGCCTTCACGGGAATGCCCTGAACGAACAGTTCCTTGGCAAAGAAATCCTGTTCCGGCGGCTTGAGCAGGACGATGGCTGGCTTCGCCTCGCGGTTGGTTTGGGCAAAGGCCGGACCGGCGGCCGAGCAGGCCAGTGCGCAAAAGATCAGGGCTGGGACCAGGTGAGGTTGCATGAGTGGGATCTTAGCTTACCGGCTGGCCGCCGCAACTTCGTTGGTTTTTAGGCGTTTTCCGGGCGATTCCTTCCGGCGGACATTCATTAATTCTTCAATGTCGTCGGCCTCCACGGGAATGTGCGCCATCAGGTCCACCGGCCCGTTGGCCGTCACCAGCACGTCATCTTCCAGCCGCACCGCGAAGCCTTCTTCGGGAATGTAGATGCCCGGCTCAACGGTCATCACCCAGCCGGCCTCGAGCGGTTGGACCGTCAGGCCCACGTCGTGCACATCCAGTCCGATGGGGTGCCCGCAGCCGTGCATGAAATATTTCTTGAAGGCCGGTTGGTCGGGGTCCTGCTCCTTGATCTGGCGCATGGAAATCAATTTCAGGTTGACCAATTCGCCTTCGACCAGTTGCTCGGATTCCAGTTGCCAGTCCTTGATCTTTTTCCCGGGCGTGAGGCCGGCAATGCATTGGCGCAACACGCGCAGCACCGCGTTGTAAACGTCGCGCTGCCGCGGCGTGAACCGGCCGTCCACCGGAATCGTGCGGGTCATGTCCGCGTTGTAATTGGCATAGCTGGCCGCCACGTCCATGAGCAGTAACTCGCCTTCGCGACACACCTGATCGTTGGCCAGGTAGTGCAGACAGCAGCCGTTGCGACCGGAACCGATGATGGGCAGATACGCAAATCGCCCGCCGTGCCGCAGAAATTCGTGGTTGAATTCGGCTTCCACCTCGTACTCTTTCACCCCCGGACGCGTAAACGCCAAGACGCGTCGGAAACCGCGCTCGGTGAGATCGCACGCCTTCTGGATGAGGCCCAGTTCAATCTCCGATTTCACGGCGCGCAGCCGGTGCATCAACGGGGCCAATCGGCGGAAATCGTGCACGGGATAGCGGCGAATGGTGTCCGTCACAAAACGGGCCTCGCGGCTTTCCACTTCGATGATCGCGCGCTTGTGCTCGTTGGTATCCAGGAAAACGTGCTCGCTCTCGCAGATCAGCCGATGAAACAGGCGCGAAAATTCCGGCAGCCAATGGATGTTCGAAATCCCGGTCAACTCCCGCGCGGCCACCTTGTCCAGCTTGCGGCCTTCCCAGATTTGGTTTTCCTCCGTGGGCTCCCGCAGAAACAGCAGTTCCCGGTGCTTTTCATCGTCGGCGTCGGGATAGAGCACCAGGATGGATTGCTCCTGTTCCACCCCGGTGAGGTAAAACAGGTCGGAATTCACGATGGTGGCTTGGGAGCCATCCGCATTGGTTGGACTGGTATCGTTGGCATTGACGACCACCAGCGAATTCTTGGGCAGCAGGGCAGCCAGCCGCCGGCGGTTTTCAATGAATAGTTTTGACGGAATACGTTCGTAACGCATAACAAAAATTTCTCAGGTCCCCAATTTTTGGTTGGACGAGCTTAGCTGTGAAGCCGCGCTACGCCCATGGATCAAATGCACCAGCAGCTATCGGATTTCACCCTCACCCGTTGTCGCGGCGGGCTGGTTGGCTGTACGATCTGGCCATTGAGCCGTTTGTGTCATGAATCATCCCCTCATCAAATCAGTGGTGACCTGCTGCGTGGCGGTTATTTCGCTGGCCACTTCCCGGGCGCAAAATCTCCCCGCCGTCCCGGCCTGGCCGGCTCCCATGCCGTGCCGGATTCACGATGGCACCAACCAGGATCTGTTGGTGATGACCCTGGGTGACGTGCAGACACCCATTGCTGACGGCGTGTTTGATCCGGTCACTGACGCCGTGACCCTCAAGAACGGCGGCGTGCGGACGAACTATTACCGAGACACGTTGGGAGTGAGGTTTTACCAGCCGCTGGACCGATCGCATTTTTCCGCGCCTCCCTCCGGTTGGTGCTCCTGGTATTACTACTACCATCGGGTGACGGCGACTGAAGTGCTGGGCAATGCGGAATGGATCGCGGCCCACTTGCGGGACTTTGGCGCGCGCTATGTGCAGATCGACGACGGCTGGCAGGGGACCGGCGCCCACGGCGGCGCCCGCAATTGGGAGACCGTCAATCGGGAGCATTTTCCAAAGGGCATGGCGGACTTGGCCGCCCGGATCAAGGCGCTGGGCCTCACGCCGGGACTGTGGCTGGCGCCGCACGGGCAAAATAGCGATGACGTGGTGGCGGCCCATCCCGGAGTGTTCTTGCTGAAACCCGACGGCACCACCGCTTCCGACACCTGGGAAGGACGGTTTTTGCTGGATCCGTCGAATCCCGCGTCACAGGAGTATTTGCGGCAACTGTTCGGGCGGTTGGCGGGCTGGGGCTACGATTACTTCAAGATTGACGGTCAACCGATCGTGGTGGATGAGTACGGGCGTACGCGCGCGTTCATGAAGACACCGAAAGGTGACGCGGCGGAATTGTATCGCCAAACGGTGCGGACCATCCGCGCCACCATTGGCCCGCAGCGTTACCTGCTCGGTTGCTGGGGCACACCTTTGGAAGGCGCGGGCTTGATGAACGGCTCGCGCACCGGCGGCGATGTGGTGGCGGGCTGGGGCGGATTCCAGGTGACCTTGCGGCCCACCCTGCAATATTACTACCTGCATAACATCGTCTGGTATTGTGATCCAGACGTCGTGCTCGTACGCCCGCCGCTCACTCTGGATCAGGCTCGCGCATGGGCCACGCTGGCCGGTCTCACCGGTCAGGCTTTGATGTCGAGCGACCGGCTCATGGACCTGGGGGAGGATCGGGTGGAGTTGCTGCGGCGGATTTATCCGGCCACGGATATCCGGCCGCTCGATTTGTTTCCCACAGACCGCTACAAGCGCATCTGGGATCTGAAGGTGAACCATTTGGACCGTCGCTATGATGTGGTGGGCGTGTTCAATTTCGACACCGGGAAAGCCGATCAGGTCTTCCTGGATTGGGAAGAACTGGGTTTGCCGACGAACGGGCCGGTCCAGGTTTTCGATTTTTGGAATCACGAATATCTCGGAGCGTGGGCCAAAGGCATGGCGGTGCCGGTTTCCCCCACAAGCTGCCGGGTGCTCACGCTCATGCCGGCCAATGGCCAAATCCAACTGCTTTCCACCAGCCGCCACATTACGCAGGGGCCGGTGGACTTGGTGAAGCTGCAGCCGGGGGCAACGGCCGATTCCTTCGCCGGCACCAGCCGCGTGGTGAAAGACGATCCATATCAGCTCAGCTTTGCCTTCCCGCCCGGAACAAATTATGTGGTGACGCGGGCGACGGCGCGCGCGGGCCATTGGAACTTGCCGGTAAAGGTGGCCAATCATCAGGGCTGGGCCACGGTGGAGTTCACGTCGCCACTGACGCGTGAGGTGGATTGGAAAATCCAGTTTGCGCCCGCCAGCCAATATGAGTTCCCGCCCAGCGCGCCCGCGGATGTGACGGCCTTGAGGTTGGGCTTGGACGGCGTCAATCTGAACTGGCAGGAGCAGTATTACCTGAACACAGGCTACCAAGTGTACTTGGACGGCCAGCCCGCGGGCTACACGCCCGAGGCACGCCTGGTCATCCGCCACCTGGACCCGCGGGCTGCTTACGTGGCCGAAGTGAGAGCCGTATCGACGACCGGCCGGAAGAGCGCGCGAGCGGGGAAAGTCACCTTTCGCTTGGCGGACTTGCTGCCGGAGCGGTTGGCATTGACCGAACTGGAACCGGTGCAGGCTACCGGGCAGTGGGACGGCTACGAAATTGAGCAATTGCTCACCCCGGCGCCCTTGCGGGTCGCTGGGCGTTCGTTCGATCGCGGGCTGAGTTCGTTTGCCCAGGCGGAAACCGAATTTGATTTGCTTGGGTTGTATTCGCGATTCACCGGGCAAGTGGGCGTGGATGAGCGTTCGGACACCAATGCAGCCGCGGAATTTCAATTGTGGGGCGATGGTCGGGAGCTTTGGCATAGCGGCGTCATGAAGCGGTCCGACCCGGCGAAAGTGGTGGACCAAACCGTGACGGGCATCCAGCGGCTTACGCTGAAAGTCAGTCCGGCCGATCCGGGATCGGGCCGCACCCAAGCCGATTGGATCGAACCCGAAATATCCGGACGACCTTGAATCCATCAGGGCTCAAGGCCCGTCCCATAAAACCGCGCACCCGTTACACGGTGCATTCAATATTGGCGGCGAACCCCTTCAATCGCCGACTATTTGCTCTGCTTGCATGGCTGATTTCATTTTCTTGGCGCCGATGGAACTCTGCTTTCCAGGGTGGACATTCCCGCCTCACCAACCCAAACCGCACGAATCGCAGCCTCATCACCCAGTCCGGTGGGGACCGTTGGGCCGGGGTTGTTGGCAAAATACCAGCGCGTGTCCGGCGAAACCGCCGTGCGGCTGCCGGGCATTTCGAGAAAGCCGTTCGGGTCTGCCTGCCGTACCCAGTTCCAGGCATATTGCAGCCAATGGGCGCGGTATTCCTTGGTCTGGTGGGCAAACCAGGTGATTTCGTCGTAACCCCAAACCCAGTTGAATTCACCCGTGGCATTTGGCTGTCCGGGATGTTGGCTCACACCATAATTGTCCAGCTCAACCAGGTAGGGCAGGTGTTCGCAGTGCCAACCACTGAAGGTCAAACCGCCTTTGCTGCGACCGTAGATGCCATCGGAAAATCCCAACTCCAGAATCGCCTCGCGCGGTTTGTCGGGCACTTCCCGAACGCGCAGCGGAAACGCATGGAAATCCAGCAGCAGACGGCCCTCCCGCATGAGACCGCCGGAAGGCACATGTCCATTGCATAATACCATATGGCGCCGCGCGTGTTTGGCCGCGTACGCTCGAACTCGCGTGAGCAAGTCTTCCCAATGGGCATTATCGCGGTCATTTCGGTTCATGATTTCGACCTGTCCGAAATGAATGGCCTCGAAACCGGCATCAATGTACGAAGTCGCCTGATAATAAAACCAAAGCCGGGTCTCCAGCCGGCTTTCATCCGGCACTTGGGCGTTCGGGCCCATCGACCGGCGCTGGCCTTCCGGATAGATCATGTCGGCATAGCGAAAATTCCGCGGTTCAACAGGCTGGCCCATGTCCGCAAACACCCAGTCCGGGATTGCGATTCGGTCCACGCGGGAACCAACTGTTTCGAACACACAGGCTTCCAGGATCATGTCTGGATCAGCCGCGAGCAGCTTGGGCACCTCCTCCTTGGCCCGTTGGACATCGGAAAGAAAATGGGCCTCCGCGCCCCATAGACAAAGGCTTCGTCCGATATACTTTGCCTGGATACTCGTGAGCATGCGAATGTTGTCATCCAGATCGCCTTTGCCATTGAAAACCCCCTCCATCGAAATGGAGCGGGACAGATAGTTTTCCAGGACCTGCCGTGAGATCGTCTTGTCAAAACGGTAATCCCGGGATTGGGTGGGCACCCGGGCCGGTGGCGTGTCAGTCGCCTCGGCCAATGGCCCGCCGAATCCGAGCCCGGCGACCAGGCAAACCCACCGCCAACCGTGGCGGCGGCTGAAGCTATTACGGCAGCAATTATTCATGACTGTGTTTTTGGGGCGACAGCTGAACCCTTCAGATCGCTATAGGTAGATAATGGACTCATCCTAACACCCGGACCTGGCAGCGCACTTCCCCGAAATCGGGGAGCTTAAGGATGGCTGCTGGCAAGCCCGACGGAGCATGAAATGATTCGGCAACGAACTCGTTGCTTCCGGTCACCTCGGCTGCCGGGACGTGGACCTTTGAAATCCGCAATTCACCGAGCCGCCCGTCCTCTTCTGGGAAATAGAGAAAATTAGAACCGGGTCGAAATAAACCTCTTACAAAGATTAGCGCGGGCGAAATTTGACATTAGCCAAAGTGACGGCTAATGTCAGCAATTATGATGAGGCGTTTCCCTTTATTTCATGTTCCGGCCCGCATGTTGCGCCGGTTTTGGCTGCGTAAAACGCTTTGCGGTCTGGGGGCCATCGTCGCCGTCACTCCCGCGCTGATGTCAGCCCAGTATTCGGAAATCAAGATGGGTGAGTACCTTCACTATGCAGTCGCGGCGGCCAATGGTGGTGTCTATGCCGGAATCGACGGCATTGGATACACCGGTATCGGATTTGGCACCCCTTCGGTCTATAACACCAACACCGGCTGGGCGGATCTGCCGGTCGCGCCGGGTTTCAATACCTCCCTCCCAATTTACGGTTCCACCACGGCCATCAGCCACGACGGGTCGGTGGTGGCCGGTTCTGTGACCGGAACCACGACGAATGGAGTTTCAAAGCAGGTGGCGGCCTACTGGGTGAATGGCGTGGAGTCAGTCGTGCCCGCCCCGCCGGACGATCCGGCGGCGATCACCTTGAGCGCCACGGCCGTTTCCGGCGACGGAACCACCCTGCTCGTACAAGATGGCACTCCCTATTCCGCCACGATGGAAACATTTGTCTACAACATCGCCAGCGGCTCGTTTACTTCCCTGGGTTTCCTGGGGGGTACCAACCATCAAACTTACGCCACCGCGATCAACCGCAATGGGACAGTGGTTGCCGGCTACAGTTCGCTGGATAACGGAAACATCAATGGGTTCATCTGGACTGCGTCCCAGGGAGCGGCGGTTCTGGCCAGCCCCACGAACCATCCAAATACCTTTAGCCTGGAACCCACCTGCATGAGCGATGACGGAACGACGCTCTTTGGCCGCCTCACTGAAGGCGGCGGCTGGGTGGGGTTCCGCTACAACACCACGAACGGATATCAGGACTTGGCCATGACACCCAGCGCCTGCACGGCGGATGGGACGGAAGCGGTCGGGATTGAAAATCTCTATTTCCCTGCGGTCTGGTCGGTGAACAACGGCAGCGGCTATCTGGACCATTTGGTTTCCGCAAACATCGCCACTCAAGCCCTCGGCACGCTCAGCGCTCCGGTTACGATTTCGCCGGATGGCACCGTCATAACGGCCAGTGGCCCGGATGCTTATCCAGTGGACCAAATCTGGTATGGCGTCTGGCAGATTTCCCTGCCTTCGCCCCTCAAGACTGCGCCGATTCCAACGGCCACGCAGAGTTTTGCAACGGATTACCAGACCACTTTGACCGAACCGGCCGGAACCCTGACCCAATTTGCCGACTTCAACACCGGCGTGTCCGCCATCCTCGTCAAAGGGCCGCACTATGCCTCGGCATTCGTTCTGAACACGGACGGATCCTTCAGTTATACGCCAAAACCGGGTTATATCAGCAATGGCACTGATCCCGAAACCGGCACCCCCACGGACACTTTCACCTATCAACTGGTCAGTCCGAATGGGACCAGCACCAATGCTCAGGTGCAAATTAATGTGTTGCCGCCGATGGCCCCGACCGTGGCAAGTCCCACCTATGCCGATGTGACCGCTGCGAGCGCCACGCTGGGTGGCACCGTGACGGACAGTGGAGGAGCGACGGTCACTGCTGTCGGCGTCGTTTATGCGCCGGCCAGTGTCACTGCCAACCCGCAGATCGGGGACGGTCTAAGCTTCGTCGCTCCTGCCGTCGCGGCCAGGGTCTTCACGATCGGCGTCAGCAACCTGCTTCCGAACACAACGTACTTCTACGCCGCCTACGCGACCAACAGTGCTGGCATTGGCTACAGCACCGTTGACAGTTTCACCACTTCGGCGACTTTCCAATCATGGCAGGCATCATGGTATGGCAGCACCAGCAACAGCAGCGCAGCGTACCGTGCCGACCCTTATCACACCGGGGTGGCCAATATCGCGGCCTTCGCATTTTTGGGGCCGTTTCAGGATCCGCAAACGGCCAGTACAGCCCAGCTCCCGCAAGTGCAGATGAACGGAGGCAACTTTTATTACGACTTCTTCGAACCGACGGGGGTGAGCGGCGTGACGTATGGCGCTCAATCGAGCCTCGACTTGGGCGCTGGAAGCTGGCAGCCGGTCCCCGACACCGGCAGCGGGACAGAGCACATTTTTAGCGTTCCCGTCGCTGCCAGCCCACAGCTATACATGCGGCTGACCGTGACCGTCCAATAACTTCTAAAGGGGGCGGAAAGAGTGCCCAAAAGTGTCAACTCATAGGATGGTCTGTTTTTGATGGGCAGCGACTCTTTGCCTGGCCGACTGCAATTTCTTGCGGAGGATGGCGGGCGAGGGGCCGCAGTAGCTGGGGAACCGGCAAAAGGGTTTGATTGTTCTGGTCAGCGAGGAGGGGCGGCGTTACCTTCCCGTAACATTCGGGCATGAACAGCACTGAAACAGGGCTCATAGACGTGACCGAGTTTGGTCCGCGCACGCGGATGCGTGGCGTGCGCGCCGCAAACATCGAAGCGCGCGCGTGGTTGGAGAATTTCCCCGTTTGCCAGGCCTTGAACCAATACCAGATGATCCACATTGGCGTGGAGGAGACGCGGGCGCCCATGCGGATCGTGCGAACCAAACAGAGCACGACCTATTTTCTCGCCTGCATCGGCGGGCAGGGCAGCGTGTTGTTGGACGGCCGCTGGCGGATTTGCAAGGAAGGCTTCGCCTGCCTATTGCCGGCCCACACCCTGAATGCGTTTCAAGCCATGCCGCGCCAACGTTGGGAGTTCTGCTGGGTCTGTTATCAGCAGCCCTCGCAGCAACGGCCCGTGGCCAACGTGACCACGCCCGTAATGGCGGAATATGACCCGTTGCCGCTCCGCTCGGCGATCCTTGGTTTGATTTATGAATGTAACGGTCCGGCGCAACCGACGCTCATCCAGGAATGGACCGATCTGGTGCACGCCTACGTGCTGCGCTTTACGCAACCGTCCGACCAGCCGGACCAATTGCGGCTGCTGTGGGAACGGGTGGCCGCCAATCTGGGCCATGAATGGTCGCTCACGCTCCTGGCCAAGGAGGCGGGCTACAGCAACGAACATTTGCGCCGGCTCTGTCAGCGCCAGCTGGGACGCAGCCCCATGCACCAGGTGACGTATCTCCGCATGCGGCGCGCCGCTGAACTGCTGGCCACCACCGGGCTGACCATTGAGTCCATCTCGCAGGAAGTGGGCTACCAGAATCCCTTCGTTTTTTCGAACGCTTTTACCAAATGGATCGGCTGGCGGCCCTCGGAATACCGGCGCAAGAAAACCAACAAATGTTAGGGCGTGCCTGCAATATGAGGTCCGCGGCCGTCCTCGGCCGCTGAGACGTGCAGACGTTGCGGCCGCGAGAGTTTTGCGCAAAGGGTGGTAGGGCGACCGTTCGATTCGGGGCGTGCGGTCGGGTGAGCGCTTCGTTCGAAATCACACGTCAGCGCCCGGGGACGGGCGCGCGCCGGTCCGCGGCCGCTGAAACGTGATTTTGAACCAGGCAACATCCGGCAACAACGTTTCGCAACGAAAGGCCGCCAGGCCAGACTCCGTTATGGGGTAGGGTGGGTATTCCGGATAGCGGGGGGTGTATTTGCAGCATGGCCGCTGGCAGACAAAGCTGTTGTACTCCCGCCCCGCAGGCTGCGGCCACGGGACACAGTGAACCGGGGCGCCTGAAAACAACGCGCAGGGAGCTTTGAATTGCCGGTTGGTATTTTCCAAAACGTGATGACAAATAAAGTTGAGTCGTACCGCGGATTCCGCGGCCGCCGCCAGCCGGAATGCTGTGCCGTCTCCTGGCCCCTTCCCGGATTTGGCCGGGGTTTGATGAGCCGGTTCCTCGCCTGGTTGGCGCTGGCGATGCTCACCCTGCCGGTGGCGCGCGCGCAGGACCCCAATGCCTTCAGCGGCGGACCGGGCATCCGGCAGACGGAAGATGAAAAACTGGCCGCTTTCTTCCAATCCTATCTCGAAGCCCTGTTCCGCCAGCAGCCGATGCGGGCAACCTCAGCGGGAGACCATCGGTTCGATGACCGGCTGGACGACATCTCGGCACCCGCCCGGGCGGGGTGGCTGACGCTCGCGCGCCACACGCTGGCCGAGCTACCGCGGCAGGTGGACTATAAAAAGCTGTCCCGCGACGGCCAGGTGGATTTTGAGATCTTCCAGCAACACTTGCAGGCCGGCATCTGGGAGGATGAGAATTTTCATCCCTTTGAGAGCGATCCGCGGACCTACGGCGGTTATCTGAGCGACAGCGTTTATCTGCTGCTGGCGCAATCCACGCTGCCGAAGGAAACCAATATCAGCAATTGCCTCGCTCGGATGGCGGCATTGCCCACCATTGTGGCGGAAGCCGAGCGGACGCTGGCGCATCCGCCGCGGCCGATCCTCGAGACCGCAATTCTACAGAACCGTGGCGCCATTGATTTTTACGAGCACGGTATTTTTCAATTCGCCGGTGAGACGCCCCAGCTCGAACGGCTGAAGACCGCAGCGGCCGCCACGGTCGAGTTGTTGAAGGGATATCAAAGCTTTTTGGAAGGTCCGTTGTCAGCGCGCGCCACGGGCGACTGGCGCATCGGCCGGTCGAAATTTGACAAAAAGTTTGCTCTGGAAACCGGCGCCGGGCTTACGGCCGAACAAAACCTGTCCGCCGCCCAGACTGAATTTGCCAGCGTTCGGCGCGACATGTATGCCGTGGCCCGGCAACTCTGGCACCAGTATTATCCGCGTCAACCGCTGCCGGCGGATGATGCCGAAGGCGAGCGGGAGACTGTTTTGCAGGTGGTTCACGCGGTGAACCAGGAGCACGGCGACGCCACGAACCTGGTAGCCGACGCCCGCGCCACCGTGGCGAAGATTAAGGCCTTCATCCAAGAGCGGGATTACCTGGCGCTGCCGGATCCGGATCGCTGCCAGGTGATTGAGATGCCGGAGTTTCGCCGGGGCAATTCCCTGGCGTATATGGACAACGCGCCGCCGCTGGACCCGCAGGGGGCGAGCTATTATGCGGTGAGTCCGCCGCCGGCGGATTGGACGCCTGCGCAGGTTCGCAGTTTCCTGGAGGAGTACAACCGCCACATGCTGCAAATCCTGACGATCCACGAGGCTTATCCGGGCCACTATGTGCAACTGGCCGCCGCGAGCCGGAATCCGTCCCTGATCCGGCGTTTGCTGGATTCCGGCGCGTATGTGGAGGGCTGGGCGGTGTACGGGGAGATCACCATGCTGAACGAGGGCTACGGTGATGGCGACTTGCGCCTGCGCCTCATGCAGTTGAAGTTTTATCTGCGCGCGGTGGCCAATTCCATTCTCGATTACCAGATGCACTGCACGCAAATGAGCGACGAGGCGGCAATGAAATTCCTCATCGACGACGCCTATCAATCCGAGGGCGAGGCGAAATTGAAGCTGATTCGCGCCAAGCAAAGCTCGGTGCAGTTGAGCACGTATTTTGTCGGGCGCATGGCGCATTACCATCTGCACCAGGAAATCGAGCGGGAATTGGGCGACAAATTTGACCTGAGCCGGTACCACGCCGCGGTGTTGGCGGCCGGGCCGGTGCCGCCCAAATACCTGCCCGAGCTGGTGCGCCGGCAACTGGGGCTGAGGCATTGAAAGACCCCGCCGGCAGCATGAGCGACACCCCTTCTTCTCCCTTGGAAGGCCAGCCCATGAATCCGGCGGTGACCCCCATCACACGGAGACATCCGCGCGGTCTCGCCACCTTGTTCCTCACGGAAATGTGGGAACGTTTCAGCTACTACGGCATGCGGTCGCTGCTGGTGCTGTTCATGGTGGATCAGGTGCGCGGCGGCCCGGGGCTGGATGACAAGACGGCGACGGCAATTTACGGGATTTACACGGCGGCGGTGTACCTGATGTCGCTGCCGGGCGGTTGGCTGGCGGACCGGGTTTGCGGCGCCCGGCGGGCCGTTTGGATTGGTGGGCTGATTATCGCCGCCGGCCATTTCACCCTGGCCTTGCCGCGGATGGAGACTTTTTATCTTGGCTTGGCCCTGGTCGTGGTGGGCAGCGGCTTGCTCAAGCCCAACATGAGTGCCTTGGTGGCGGAGTTGTACCCGGAGGGCGGTGCCCGGCGTGACGCTGGCTTCACGATTTTCTACATGGGGGTGAACCTGGGCGCCTTCCTCGGACCGCTCGTGTGCAGCACCCTGGGAGAGAAGCTCAATTGGCATTATGGTTTCGGCGCCGCCGGGGTGGGCATGGTGCTGGGATTGCTTCAATTCCGGTTTTTTGGCAGCCGGCTGGGTTCGGTTGGCTGGCAGCGCGGTAACAACCGTCCCTTGAATTTGGCCGAGCGGGCTGGCATGGGCGGCTTGACGACCGTCTTGCTGGCGGTCATCGGGTTGGCGCTGACCGGATTCCTGAAGCTCAATCCAGTGGTGCTAGCCCACGGCATGGCCGCCTTGGTTTTGGTGGTGGGGGCGCTCTATTTCGTGGGCGTGTTTTTATTTTGCGGGCTGAATGTGCAGGAAAAGGAAAGGGTGGCGGTGATTCTCGTTTTGTTCCTGGCGTCCGCCCTGTTCTGGGCGGGCTTCGAACAGGCGGGATCGTCTTTCAATCTGTTTGCCGAGCGGATGACGGATCGGCATCTGTTGGGTTGGGAAATCCCGGCGGGTTGGTTCCAATCGTTGGGCGCAATTTTTGTCATCGCCTTTGCGCCGGTGTTCGCCGGACTTTGGGTGTGGCTGGCACGGCGAAATTTGGATCCGTCCATTCCGGTGAAATTCGCTTATGGCTTGCTGCTGTTGGCGGCTGGGTTTCTCGTGATGGTGGGGGCGGCCAAAGTGGTGGCGGGCGGCGGCCGGGCGGCGCCCACCTGGCTGGTGACCACCTATCTGCTGCACACATTCGGCGAGTTGTGTCTCAGTCCGGTGGGGTTGAGCTCGGTCACCAAGCTGGCGCCGCGGAAGCTCGTGGGGCAGATGATGGGACTGTGGTTTCTGGCCACGTCCCTTGGCAATTTGATCGCGGGATTGCTGGCTGGCGAGTTCCGGGTGGACGCGGTGGACCAATGGCCGGGCCTGTATTGGCGCATCGCGGTGCCGCCGGTGCTGGCCGGGATACTGTTGGTGGTTTGTGCGCGCCCGATCAAGCGCTGGCTGGTGGGGGTGAAATAGCTGGGAAGTGCGGGGCGGATATGCGGGCGTGCATTGCGGTTATTCCCGCCAGCGATTCTCATGGCATTCTTGGCCTCCTATGGTGGCAAACAGAATTCCGTTCCTGAGCGTACTGAACCGACGGTGGGTATCTGGTGTGGTTGGGCTGCTGGTCGGCCTGGCCGTGCCGGCGGGTGCCACCTCTTTCTCGGACAGCTTTAACCTCAGCGTCAACTATCTCACCAACGGCCTGGCGGGCACGATCTGGGACGGCGTTTATTTTGGTGCCGGCGAATTTGACAACAGCGGTGTTTTGGGACCGGGCGCCACGGTCCAATGCAATGCGGATATCTCCGCCGTCAACACGTTGACGCTGGAGACGACGGGCACCGCCTGGGAGAATGCCGATGATGACGGCTTCTTTCTGTTTAAGCTGGCGCCTGGCGATTTCTCGGCTGTGGTGCACGTGGTCAGCCCGTTCGATAACACCGCTTACAACACCGCCGGCTTGCAGGTGCGGGCTTTTTCGGCGGGAGGCGACCCGTTCGACGGCTCCGAAAATTTCATTTCCTGGACGCGATTTGATGAGTATGGCTATGCCAATTATCTCCGTAACGAGGTGGCTGGCGGCGTGACGCAAATCAATCCGGGCGATTATCCCAACACCAATTACTGGTTGCGCCTGGATCGGGTTGCGGGAACGAATTTCTATTTTTACGAGAAGTCCACGCGCTTGGGCGCTTGGAAAGCGGTGAGCTTTCCTTCGCCCGTGAGTGGCACCCGGCTCGTGCGCGCAGATCTGGCCGGGCAGCCATTGGAGGTGGGTATCATGCATGCCACCTTCAACGGTGAGTTGGGGGTGCAGTTCACGGATTTCAGCCTAAGCCTGTCCAATGTCAATCCGGTGACGGCACCGTCTTCGCCCACCGGTTTGGTGGTGGCAACGAACCGTGAGGGGGCGAATATCTCGTGGAGCCCCGGGACCGGCAGCGCCGGCAGCCTGGTGGTGGTGTGGCCCGCCACCAACAACTTGGTGAAGGAAATGCCGGCCGCCGGCTTTGCGTACACCGGCAACTCGAGCTATGGCCAGGGCGATACCCTGCCGGCAGCGGGGTACTATGTGGTCTATGCCGGCTCCGGCACCAATGTGTTCGTTGACAACCTGGCATTGGATACCGCTTATCAGGTGGCGGTTTACAGCTACGCGGGCGCGGGCAACTCGCTCAGTTATAATCATCGGCCCGCCGTGGGCGGTTTTGCCGTGGCGCCGAATGCCATTTGGGCGCAGGTGGGTGTGGGTACGAGCGGCGTCACGGTGATGTTCAGCGCCAATCCGGGCAAATGGTATTGGCTGCAGTATTCCGATTCCTTGAATCCGCCCGACTGGCACAATGCCTTGCCGGACCCCGTGCAGGCCACCACCATGCTGATGAGCCTGGTGGCCGACGCCGGCACCGCCCCGCAACGGTACTATCGCCTGCAACAGGTGGACCCGCAATTTACGACCAAAGTAACGGCCGGCGACGTGACCAGCCTGCGTTACACCGACGACAGCCTGAACACGGAATATATCAGCGGCGGGGCGCTCGGCGGTGCCATCCTCAATTATCAGCCCGGCGGCGGCTCCCATTGGAATCCGGTGGCCACGGCCAGCTTGAGCGGCGTGGCCTCGGTGGCTTATGCCACGAACGCTTCGGCGAGTGGCACCAGCTATACAGCCCATTATGTCATCACCAACGGGTTGTCGGGGGCCTTGGTCTTTGAGTCGGTTTTCACGTTTCAACAGGCGGGCGTGGTTTGGACGCTGAACCTGACCAATCTGACGGACGCACCGCTGACCATTGGCGATTTGGCCTTGCCGCTGCCGATGAACACCACCTATTCCAGCGTGACGGCGAGTACCATGAAGCACAGTTTTATTTCTGGATATGATTCGTTTGTGTTCTGGATGCGGCCGGACAGTGTGGGACCGTATTTGCTGATGACGCCGGACGCCAATACCAAACTGGAATTCTGGGACGATCCCAGCCCGCCCGCCGGCTACGAAGTGTACCTGCATTCTTACGTGGCGGGGACCAACGCGGCGGCGCAATACCCGGCGGTGGCCACCCAGGGCAGTCGTTGGCGGCAGCCCAACACCAGCCTGACGCTGGCGGTCGGTGGCGCGCAAACCTATGGCTTCAAATTCACCTGGGCCAATAGTTACGACGCCATCCGCCAGACATTGATTGACAACGGCAAGATCGACGTCCACGTGGTTCCCGGCATGACGGTGCCCACGAATTTATTTGCGCAGCTTGCGCTGGGTACCACGCAGGCCATCAACAGCGTCACGGCGGAATTTCCCGCGCAAACGCAGATCCAGTTCCTGGGAACTACCAACGCGGGCACGAATACCTTCCAGCTTTATCAGGTTCAGTTCTCGCGCCTCGGCGAGAACGAGTTGACCGTCAATTTTGGCGGCAACCAGACGACCTACCTGGAGTTTTTTGTGACCGAACCGATCGAAACGCTGATCGCGAAGCGGGCCGCTTATCTCGTGAGCCACCAGATCATCACCAATCGGTGGTACAGCGGATTGTTTTGCGACTACAACCTGAATGACGGGGAGTTGATCACGCCGGATAACTACGACACGCTGGCCGGCAGCTTCCAGGAATATGAGGTGGCCAGCGATGACGCGGGGGAATCCCGGCCGGCCTTTCTGGCCGCGAAGGAAGCGGCGTACCCGGTCCAGAGCGAAGTTTCGGCGTTGGATTATTACATCACCCATTTTGTATGGGGTGGCCTGCAGTGTACCACCAACGAGGCCACGCCCTACGGCATCTACGGCGTGCCGGATTGGCATACCTTGCGGAGCGCGGGCGAGTTAAGCATCGGCCGCGGCTACGATTACCCGCACATCATCGTGATGTACTACGGCATGTATCAGGTAGCCCGGTACCACCCGGAGGTGGCCACGACGCTCAAAGCGACAGATTACCTGCGGCGCGCCTGGGGTACGGCCATGGCGCTCTGGAGCTATGGGGGAACGCAGGCCACACAAGTGGGCTTGATGAACGAAGTGGTGATCCCGGACGTGATCGCGGCCTTGCAGACGGAAGGGATGACTAACGAAGCGGCGGCATTGCAGGCGAATTGGGAGACGAAGGTGGCTTATTACGTGGGGGGCGATGCGGATCTGTTTGCTTCCGAGTACGCCTTTGACGCCACCGGTTTTGAAGCGCAGGAAGCCTACGCCAAATATGCGCTGCAGCACGCCGGCAGCGACCCGGCCATGGGCTCGACCAATCTGGCGTCATTCCAGAGCCAGTTGCGACAATACTGGCAGAACCAGATCACGGCCAACGTGTTTGATCGCGGCTGGTTGGAAACCGCCTATTATTATTATGGCAGCGATTACCGCGGCGACATGGGCGACGATTTCGTGGTGACGTACATGGCGCAAATGGGCGGCTGGGGTTTACTGGATTATGCGCTGAACTATGCCACCAACGCCACGGACTATCTTCGGTTGGGCTACGCCTCGTTCCTGTGCGGTTGGTCCACCATGAACACGGGCACGGCGGATTCGGATTATGGCTTCTGGTATCCGGGGGCGGAAAACGATGGTGGCTGCGGCGGCGGCTTTGAGCCTTCTCCCTACAACACTACCTGGTTGGGTGGACAGCCGATGCATCGTGGCCCTTGGTATTACTCCGCGGAAGAGAACCTCGGGTTCTGCGGGGCTCTGCGCACGGCCGCCACGGTGCTGGCGGACGACCCGCTCTTTGGACGGTTTTGTTACGGCGGCACTTGGCAGCAGACCACCAACCTGCAGGTGGTGCCGCTGGATGGCGTGCGGCGGCGATTCCATGCCCTGCTGGGCACAGAAACACTCCATTTGGTCGTGGATACGGACCGTTTTGCCGCCAATCAACCAGTGACGTTGAGTCCGGACTTTTCGCAAGTGGGCTTCACGTTGGAAACCGGCAATCCGGCCGCTCATACGGCCCGGCTGCATATTTCCAGTTCGGTCGCAGGCAGCTACACCGTCAGTGGTTCGGCGGGCACCATTGCCACGCTGGCATTAACGGACGGAGTGGAAAATACGGTGGATTTGCCGATTGCCGCCGGAGCCACCAACACGGTCATTGCCATTTCCCGATAGCCGGTGGCGGCGTTTAGTCGGACAGAGAAGACCTTCGAAGACGAATGGATCAGGAGAGTGTTGCCGCCGGCGGATTCTCGCGGTAGCGGATCATCAGGGGCAGAAGTTGGCAGGCCTTCCAATAGCGGGGTATGAATTCGCACGGCTCGGAAAAACAGCGAAAGAGCCGAGGAAGAACCGGTCCGCCCAGGTCGGGATGCGTGCCTGGTTGCCGGTGAGAAAACCAATGGTTACATGCAAATTCATTCCCGCCGGATGAGCCGCGGCAAGTCGGCCTTGAACAGGGACACGGCGGCTTCGCTTGTTTCCGGTCCCGTGATGACCACTTCGAACACCTGCTGTCCCAGGTTGCGCTCGCCCCGCAAGAACGCTTGCAGGCGCCATCCCCATTTTCCATTGAAGTCAGGGTTGGGTTGGGACGTTACGCAATCCGACCAGAGGCAATAAAAAACGTGGAGCAAATGGTCGCCGGACTGAAAGGTCTGGTATTTGAACGGGAGCGCCAGGTCGCCGACCTTCGCGGTGACGTAATCATGGGTTTCCACCAGGGTGGCACCGGCGGCAGGGAAGCAGATGTCTGGGCGGTGTCCCTTGGCCAGTTGGACGGAATTCTTGCCGGCTTGCCAACGCAGAAAAAACGCATTCCACTGATTGTCGTCATCGTCTTTCCAAATGGCGGATTCACTATCGGAACAGCGCAGGATCGCAAGGGATTCATCCGGCAAGGCTGTTTTTTTGAACCGCGGCTCATTCGCCGGCCAGACGACCGACCAGCGCGGGCTGAAAACCAAGTGTCGCTCGTGACTATGGTACCAGGCTTCGGTGGCCAGACTGCATAGGCCAAGCCACAGAAGAATACCGAGGGGCACCCAACGGGACCAAGGGAGGAGGATTGGCTCCGGGGCCGCCGCCGGGCTGGGACTCGCTGCGGCCTTGGGTTTCATCCAGTGTGCGAGGAGAAACAGGCTCGGCAAGACGATGAGCATGACCAGCAGGCCGGCGGTATCGTGCCACGACTCCATCTGGTGAAACCCCCGATTGGCTGCGGCCCAAGTCAAAAAGGTCGTGCGAGTCACGTTGGCGAGCAGCACGCAGCACAGGGAGCCGCCAATCAGCGCCGCGCGTCGGCTGGCGGAAAAACGGTTCATTTCGCCCAGAAACAAGGATAACATCAGGCCGGATTGGAGCGAGCGGACGCCGCTGCAGGCTTCGTTGATGCCCACGACGCCGTTGGCCACTTCAATCAAGTTGCCGTGCTGCACCGCCGGAATCCCCAGCCAGCCGGCCACTTGGATGGTCAGGGCCGCTACCAGCCGCATCAAATCTTGAATGATCGCCTGCTCCCATTCCATGGGCCAGGGGACGGCGATTAACATGAAGGCCAGAGGCGGTATGAAATATTTCACCCACGGCCAACCGCCCACGCGGTATAACAGACAGACGCTCAAGGCCAACACCAAGCAGCCATGCCACCAAAAGAGCATGCGCCACTCCGGGTTGGCCTCGCGGATCAGCGTCGTGGGGAGTAGCAGTGCCAGTAACCCAAGGCCAACGAAATCCGTCCAGCGGGAAGTTCCCGGCTGCGGGCTGGGGCGCGCCGGCCAGCGCCACCAAACGAGTATGGCCCCCAGCAATGGTACGAGGTAACCGTAATTATACTGCGGGTTGATCTCCCATTCACCGCGGAGTTCGGAGAAGAACAAGGTCCAACAGCCCGCCAACGCGAATACCGCCAGCGGCCAACTGTTTAGCCATGGCCGCACCCGTGAAGACCCGAGCCAAGTGCCACTGCTGCCAGGTTGTGGGTGGCGGATCGAAGACAAGTTGGTGAATTGGTCTTGCAACTGGTGATGTGGGTTAATCCGTTTTCGGTGGTTGATTCTCAGTCTGATGTGGTTCGACCGGGGGACATTCTTTCAATCGGTGGAGGTCGTGGACGTCGGGGAATCACACAACCGGGCTGGATTCCAAGCAGCAGTTGATTGAGCCCGGGGTATGGGGACCTGGCCTATTACCCATCGGGTCCTGACGGGTACGCAAGGATTCCCGCCACAGACCATCCGGGGAGGTTGGTCCTTGGTGACCAAGGACGTGGCGGTGATAACCGCTTCATTTCCGATGGTGACCCCGGGTGCTAAAAACGCCTGCGCCCCCACCCACGCGCCGTCACCGACCACAATGGGCCCGTTGCGATAGGGCATGTCCACCTGACGATAGTCATGGCTGCCGCCGCAAAGAAACGCCCGCTGGGAAATGCAGCAATGGGCGCCAATGGTCAGGGGTTCAAAGTTCAGGATCAGGACTTCCTCGCCAATCCAAGTAAAGTCACCCACGGCTAACTTCCACGGGAAGAGGATCTTCACCTGCGGCTTGATGACGACGCCGCAGCCAATGCGCGCGCCGAACAGCCGAAGGACGAAACACTTGAATCCAGACGGTATTGGCAGCGGCGTCAGAAAAAGGAGGCACTTGCACAGATGCCAAAGAGCCTCCACGAATACCGAACGCCCGCGGATGAGTCCGCGCGACGCGTCAAACAAGTCATTTCGAATAAACGTCACAATTTAGTTCTCACTTCGTGGCTGGGCGCTAACGCCAACGCCGCACTTTTTCAGGCAATGATATGGAAAACAGAGACAATCAACTGTACCCGCTTGGACCGGCTCAGCGTGAAACAATCACGTTACGGTTTGGAGACGGTTACCAGGGGAAGTCGTCAAGCATCAGGCCCCAATCCGGGGTTGTTTTTTGGACGGCCCAAAAGTGTGGGCTTTCCACTCGCGAGTTGACCGCCTTGCGACCTGCGGCTTGGCACCGGTATAAATGAACGAATTTGATTTAAGAAAGCCCCCAAGACAACTTTGCGATCAAAGGCCTTCACCGCTTCACGCCCACGGCTGCCGATACGGGCAATCTCCCCAGAGTTCTCGACCAACCCGCTCAATTGCTTGGCGGCTGCCCGAGCATCTCCCGCCGGTACCACTAAACCGCACCCGCTTTGGCTGACAACGGTAGCCAACTCGGAACCGGGGTCAGCCGAGACGAGGATCGGTTTTCCCATTGCCATGATGCCAAGTAGTTTTGAGGGAAAGAACACATTCCCCGTATTGGCTTTCTGGGCCACAAACGAAAGGTCAATGTCCTGAAGCATATCAAAGTAGTCATCCTGCGAAAGAAACGGCAGGAAAGTGAGGTTGTTTAGCCGCTTCTCCTGCGCCCAACGGAGCAGCCGCTCACGATCCGCCCCGTCACCAATGATGAAAAAGTGAATCCCAGGGACGTCCTGCATCAGGGCGGCCGTTTCTACGAGCACATCCACGCCTTGTTTGATACCGATGTTCCCCGCGTAAGCGACCAGGAATTTATCGGCGACCGCCCGGTGTTTCGAACGAAAGTGGCCGGCTGGCCGCTGACGACCGGCTTCGGCCACATCGATCCAGTTGTAATAAAGTCCCAGCTTTTCGCGCGGCACCCCCTTGTCGATCAAGCGTGCGAGCATCCCTTGCGAAATCGTGGCCACCCAGTCGGAATGACGGTAGATGAACGACTCGATGCGCAACAATGTGCGGATCATCAAACCCTTTCGCACCATTCCCAAAGAGAGCGCGGCGTCGGGTTGCAGGTCTTGGATGTGAAACACCAGTTGTGCCCGCCAAAGCCACTTGAAGAACACGCCCACCACGCCGAGCAGCAGCGGCGGGGATAAGACCACGATGCAGTCCTGCCGGCCGGCGCGAAGGAAGTTCAAGGCCGCGAAGAATGCGAAGCTCAATTCGTGCAAGATGCGTTTTGGGGTGGTGACTTTGGTGGGAACATAAAGATAGCCGCGAAGTGTCTTTACGTTTTTGTAGATCTCGGTGGAGAAAAGCCTGCCTTTGTCCTCTGGACGCTTTTTCCAGGTCGGATAGTAAGGAAAACCGGTGACCATGGTGACAACTTGGCCCTGTTCGGCCATGAACAAAGGCAAATCCGTTGAGTAGAGGGCTATTCCGCTATGTTCTGGATGGAAATTGATACTGGCTACGAGAATTTTCATGGATGATCGCGCGACTCGAATGATGATTATGGATGGGCAAGAAATAAGACTGCTGGTTCAGCCCGTGGGATGGTAACGGCAGTATTCTTAGGTACAGTGATAAAGGCAGGCTTCGCGGATGGTCGCGGCAATGCTCGGCCAGGTATAACGGCGTTCGATCAGCTTTCGGGCCGTGCGACCGCGTTCCTGCCGTTCGGTATCGGAACTCTGCAGGGCTTCGCCCAAGACTTTTTGAACCGAGCTGACATTGGCCTGGCACAACCAGCCCCCGCCCTCGGTTTCGAGTTCGGTCAAGTTGCATGCCTCGGTACCGATCACCGGTGCTTGACAGGCCATCGCTTCGAGCACGGCCACGGGAAATCCTTCAGAATACGAAGGCAAGATAAACAAATCCGCGCCCTTCAACAGATCCCGTTTGTTGCTCCCCGTCACCGAACCAACCAAAGTGGTGGCCGAGGCCACGTCGAGTTCGCGAATCAGCTTCTCCACCACTGACCGATAGCCATCTTCGTCCGGTCCGGCGATGACCAATTCCCAGCGGGAGTGGTGTTCTTTGAGTCTGGCCCAAGCTGGGATCAGAAGATCGAGTCCCTTTTTGGGATGGAGCCGGGCCATGAAAACCAGTCGTCGCTTTTCAGCCGCGCGGGCGGGCAGGGCGAGTCCGCCGATTCCGTTGGACGAAGGGTTGGCCGCAAAATCCTCGAGCCGGACGCCATTAGGTACCACCACGATGGGAGCCGTGAAACCCTGCTTCCGAATTTGGTCGGCTTCCCGGGTTGTCAGCGCCCGCCACAACCGGCATTGGCGCATGTTGTGGTTCTCGAACAAAAGTGACACCAGCCACTTTTTCCAGCGGGAACGATTCAAGATCCAGGGCTCGAAGAACCCGTGAGGGTGATAAACCAGCGCCTTGTGCGTGGCGATCGCCTCGCCGCCGAGCGCCCAATTGGGATAGACATAAAATCCATGCCCGTGAACCACATCCGCTTGGGCCAGCAGCGCGACCGCGCCAGCGTCCAAACCTCGGGCATAGTAGGCCTTTTGCAGCCCGGTTCGTGGATATTGGATCGTTTCCGGCCAAAACCGGTTGAAACAGGGCGCGCGGGTGGCGACCAGACGGGATACCTGGCCGTCTTTGAGGAATTGCAGATGTAAATCGAGGGCCGCCCGGCCCAAGCCTCCGCCTTGCATAGGTTCCAATGATTGCGTGAAATGCAGATGCCGCATGACAGTTGCGCTAGGTGGGAACGTGAGACCTTCAAAATCCATTGCCAGTGATGGACTAGGCGGGGACATCACCGGCCTTGCCCAAGGCCATTTCGGCCGCGAGCAATGCATTGGTGGCAAAATTCTGGCAGGAGAAACGTGCAACGATCTGGCCTCCCGCTAGGCCCATGCTTTTCCGGATTGCGGGCACCTCCGCGAGAAATACCAGCGCATTGGCGAGGGACTGCGCGGATTTTGGGTCAAACAAAAACCCGTTTTGGCGGGTTTGGCCGTTGAGTTTCGTCAACCGTCTCTGCAAATCCCCGGACAGTTCCGGTGGGATGCCCGGTTGGCTTGGCGGCAGCAAGTCCTCGGCACAACCGGCCGTCTCACTGACCACGACCGGCAGTCCGCAAGCCATGGCTTCGTTGACGACCAGGCCCCATTCCTCCCACAAACTTGGCAGGATGAAGGCGTCCGCCAGGGCATAAAACACCGGATTCTCCTCAATTTGCCGAAAGCCGTAATAGTGGACCCCAGGCTGCTCCTGCTTGCTTTCGGCGCTTGACGATCCGTTGGCCAACGCCGTTTTGTCGTAAATGGGCAAATTCAATTCCTGGCACAACGCCCGGAGTTTCGGCTCCTCGTCTCCCGACCCGACCATGACCAAGTGGGTCTGGCAAGCGCGGTTGGAGTTCAACACCAGGCGATAGGCTTGGAGCAAAGTACACAGATTTTTCTTGGCGACAAACCGCCCCAGGCTCAGGAAGTAATTTTGCGGCAGTTGGTATTGTTTGCGGAATTCCGCTTGGCGGCTTCTTGTCTCTGCCGCTTTCGACGCAAAAAAGTCGTTATCCACCGCGTCATAGCCGGTAAAGATTTTCTCCGGCGGCAGTCCCAGGGAAGCGAAATAGCGACGCTGCGGCTCGCCCGCCACCAACCCGGCGTGAAATCCGGCCACGACTTTTTGCTTGAAGGCGGCTTTCATTCCACGGGCGCGCGCTGTTCCGGCGTGTGAATCGTTCATCATCACTACCCGGCTGCCATACAATCTGGAGGCGACATTGAGAGCCAGGGACCAGTGGTCGTAGGAAGGCAACAGGGCCACCTCGCTCCGCAGTTTCCGCGGGATGGCCAGCAGCCGACCAATATTGCCGATCGGGAATTTTGTCTCGTCCCAGCCCAAATCAAAATGCGTCACTCCGGCCGGTAGATTTTGGGAGGACCATTGATAATCGCGGCTTCCCGAAAAAAGCGAGACTCCAGTCACGGCATGTCCCTCGCGCTCGGCCAGGTCGCGGAGCGCTTCAAATCGGCTGCAGTGGTAGGGCCCCCACATGCCCCAAACAATGATTATTCTGGCCATGAATTCTTGAATGCGGGGCTGTCGCCAGCAGCCTCAGCGAGGCAGGCTGGCCCGGAAATGTTTCTCATAGAACGCCAGCGCCTTTTCATTACTGAACTCTTGTTTGAGCAGGGTAATCGCGTGTTCACGAAATTCCAAAGCCTGCGCCGGGCGGGACGCCAGCTGGAAGATGGCCGCCGCCAGCTTCTCGGGATCATGTTGGGCGAGGAGGTATCCGGTCAGTCCGTTCTTGATGAATTCCGACAGGCCGCCGTAGGTGCAGGAGGCGACACAGAGACAGCCGTGGGCGGCTGCTTCCAGGGGGATATTCCCGAGCGCGTCGAAATCTGTGTTGAACAACTGCACATCCCAAGCGCGATAGTATGGGGTCATGTCCTGAACCCAGCCTTGGAAATAAACCCGGTCCGTGATTCCCAAATCGCCGGCCAGCTTTCGCAGCTTGGCTTTCTCGGGGCCGCCGCCGCAAATATAGAACCGGGCGTTGGGAAGGCGGCGGGAAACAAGTTGGGCGGTCCGCAAAAAAACATCAAATCGTTTGCGTGGGATCAGCCATCCCCCGTTGCCGACCAGAAACCCATCCGGTGGCATCCGGAGTGCAACCCGGGCGGCTTGCTTGTCGGCCAGTCTCTTTTCCTCATTCACGTAGTGGACATCAAAGCCATTGCGCACCACATGCATCTTGGATTTCAGCCACGGTGCGATTCGGTAAGCTTCATTGCGTGTAAATTCCGTGGGGTAGGTGATGGCATCGAGCCGAAATCCGGCGGCCAGATAAAATGCGGTCCACCGTAATCTTGAGGTGCGGCCCTCAAAATGATGGTAATGGTGGCTGAGCAGCATTCTTTTGCCCGTCAGACGGGCCGCGGCCAGGCAACTCGCACAGGTGCCAATTACCCACACTGTTTCACCCGCTTGGCAGATGGCACGGACATGCCGCTGAAACGCCGGGAAGCTGCGCCAACCGAATTTGCCCCGATAATCAAAGGCCTTTACGGCCGGATCAACGGCTTGAACTCGTGGTGCTCCCGGCCCCCAAACTCTGGCGGTGGCAATCTTGATGGTAAATCCCCGCGCCTGAAGCTGTTCAAAAAGCGAGTAGGCCACCTTTTCCATTCCGCCCAGATTCGTGCATTGCAACAAAGCAGCGACTGCAGGCGGGGAGACACTGTTTCGGAAGTGAGGCGGGATATCCATTGGCTAATTTCGAAGGTGAACGCGCCAGGGCTGGCGGAAGGCAGACCGTTGCGGCATGATCAAAAATCTCTAGTTGCCGGCATCAGAAGATGCCTCATAAGTGCTCAGGTTGCCGGCCGAGTCGGGAACAGCCGAAAGCGTTTGGGGACAATTCAAGGACCTGTTATGCGGTTGGTTGTCGTCGTTGTCACCCAATAAAGAGCATTGTTGCTGTTCCAAAAGAATCCAACGCTTGACGTTGGAGTGGGACAAATTGGAGTAGCAGCGATGGAGAAGACGTTGGTCGAGATGGCTGCAGTGGCTGAGCTTGCACTTTGCGTGGAGCGAAAATTGGGATCCAGGAAATCTCGCAGCATGTTGGCATAGAAGAAATGTCCGGCGGCACTCGGATGGGGGCCGTTACCGGACATATAGATTGGAGCAGTTCCTGAGTCCGGTTGGCCATAGAAACCGGTAACCCATGCCTCGGCGACACTGAATTCCGGGAAAACTGCCGGTATGTTGCCAGC
>CAYTJG010000005.1:0-50601 GCA_964437865.1 uncultured Bifidobacteriaceae bacterium
AGACTTCACCGACGAAAATCGGGTTGGCAAAAAGCTTGTCCGAATCACTTTGCGCGGCGAGCAACCGATCAACCGCCGCGCGCAGTTCGCCGTCTCCGTCGCAGGCTTGGTCGAGGAAAAATCTTCGCTGCCCCGCGTCGCTGATTTTCGAGGCGGTGATGAAAATGGCGTCAATCTGTTGCTTTAAAAAGCTCATGCCTTCGCTTTAGCATGTGCTTTTCTGGGCCGCCATCCGCCATCCAATGTAAAGATTTTCGCCCATGGGATTCCGCGGCTGCGGTTTTACATCTGTTTGCGCGTCCACTGCGCCAGCCACGCCTTGGCGCAGGCCCACTGCCGCTCCACCGAGCGCGGGCTGATGCCCAAATTGGCCGCCACCTGCTCGTTGGTCAGGCCGCCGAAAAATTTCAAAACCACGATGCGCGCCTGTTCCGCGTCCTCTTGTTCGAGGCGCTCCACCGCTTCATTGATCAATAGGATCTTTTCGTCCGGATCGCTGGCCGCGATTTCCACGTCGGCAAAGTCCACGCGGATTTGTCCACCCCCGTGCTTTAACCGCGACTTGCGCCGGGCTTTGAGCATCAAAATGCGGCGCATCGCGTGGGCCGCCGCGCCAAAAAAATGAGCCTGGTTTTCCCACGCACGATCCTTGCCGCCCACCAGTTCCAGCCATGCTTCGTGAACCAGCGCCGTTGCCTCCAGCGTCTGGCCGGGCTTTTCGTGGGCCATCCGCACCACGGCAACCCGCCGAAGTTCCTCATAAACCAAAGGCAGCAACTCTTCCGATGCCAGCCGATCACCCCGGCTCGAAGCTTGCAACAGCTGCGTCAGGTCATTACTCATGTATGATTGGTCATGGATTGGCGGGGGCTGGCCGCAGGATCCGAACCCCGAAGATTCCTCCCCCCACGCTATTGGCGGAAGCCTGCACCTTGATGGTAACATTGGTTTTACCCTGTATCAGGCCGGCACCCAGCGGATAGACTTGGTCGAAGAACTCGCCGGGATGGCTCGCCGTGAGCCGTTCGGTGGCCAACTTCTGGCCGTCGGCCAGAATATCAAACCGGCGACCGTCGTCTCCGCCCCAATAGGTCAGGACCAAATCCTGGGCTTCGCCGGGCATAACTTTCAAGTCCCACGAAAACCAGCCCCCCTCCTGCGCGTGTCGGAATTTTCGTTCCCAAGCGTCGCCCGCGCTGGTCCGTTCGCCCTGAAGATGGTGGTCCCGCTCATCCTGCTCCTCGCCCGGGCTCACCCGGTCAATGGTGCGGGCGTTGCTTTCCTTCTGATGCTGAATGGCACTGGCGTAAGCCTGCTCTTTCACCGCCCATTGCGCCGGCGCGAACCGGTCGAAATAGACCATGTAGCTGCGGTTCCCGTGCATGCGATAGAATGGTTCCAAGGTGATTCCATCTGAGGCGTCATCACCCGCGATGCGGAAAATGCTCGCCGGACCGGCAAAGGTATTCGGCTGGCCGGCAACCGGTTTCAGTTCCGTGAGGTAGCTTGCCTCCTCGCCAACCACCGCGGGATAGGGCTTTTTCAAATCCACCGCGGCGCAAAGTACGGTCGGCCCATTCAGAAAGGCAAACCGGTTGGGATTGTCCTTGAAAGCCTCGGTGCGGAGACTGAAGGGCATGGAAATATCGACCGTGTCACCGTTCTTCCAAGTCCGCTTCACCGCCACCCAGGAGCCTGGGCGGTTGGTCCCGATCTCGATTGCCCGACCGTTGACTCGGATTTCAAAATCGGAAGTCGCCCAGCAAGGCTGCCGGAGCTTGAGTTCGAGTTTGACGCGTTTCTTGCAGTTGAACGTGAAGTGCGAGCTGGACTGCTCAGGAAATGCCGTTTCCTGTTTCAGCGTGAGGCCCTTGTCCTGCCAGCTCAACTCGGAGGCAATGAACAGGTTGACATACAACTGCCGGTTGTTGTGGAAATAGATGCTGTCGGCGTATTTGGCGTGGTTCTCGATGCCGGTGCCGGTGCAGCACCAGAACGCATCCGTCTCGCCATTGTAGCTCTTGTGCGAACCGGAACCGAGCGGGACGAAGTAACACATCATGCCGGTCTCCGGATTCTGCGAGGCGAGGATATGGTTGTAGAGGGCCCGCTCATAATAATCCGCGTAAGCCTCCTGCGGGTCCCAACAAAAGAGGTGGCGGGTCAGCTTGAGCATGTTGTACGTGTTGCAGGTCTCGCAAGTCTTTGGTCCCAAGGCCTGGGAGAGGTGTTCCTTGGGGCTGAAATGCTCGCTATCGCTGTTGCCGCCGATCACGTAGGAACGTTCGTTGACGACCGAGTCCCAGAAGAACCGGGCCGCGCTCTTGAGCGAAGGTTCGCCGGTGAGTTCGTATTGGCGCGCCGCGCCGATGAATTTGGGAATCTGGGTGTTGGCGTGAATCCCGGTGAGTTTATCCTCGTGCGCCGATGCGGGGTCGAGAACCTTGTGATGATTGAAACGCAACGAGGTGTTGAGATATTTGGGATCTCCGGTCACCGCGTAGAGTTCCGCCAGGGATTCGTTCATGCCGCCATGCTCCATGCCGAGCATGACCTGCATCCGGGCATCGGTCAGCCGCGCATTGCGGGCCACCACCCAATCGCCGAACTTCCGGGCGACCACCAGCGCCTGGGTGTTGCCGCAATACTCGTGCATTTCGAGCAGGCCCGCGAGAATCTTATGCAGGGTGTAATACGGCGCCCAGACCTGGCTCGGCTTTTCCACCCGGTCAATGAAGGATTCCGGGAAGGCGCTCAGGTAGCCGCTGGCAAACCGGGCCTGACATTCAGCCAGGCCCGCGACGACCGCGTCGCCCTTGTCCTTGAAACGGCGGTCGCCGGTGCTGCCATACATGAGGGCGCAGGCGCTAAGATAATGGCCCACAAAATGGCCCCGCAACTCGCACGAGGGTTCTTCCCAACCGCCGAGCGGTTGCGCCGTGGAGGGCAACCCGGCGTTGACGCGGAAATTATGCAGCAGGCGGTCCACGTCCAGCGAAAGCAGGTAGGCCTCATCCAGTTCCTGGGCATGCTTGAAAGGACCGGCCAGCAACCGCACATCGCCCAGCGAGAAGTCATGAAGTTGCAGCGGCACAACGGGCCTAATTTTTTCAGCCGGGTCATCGGCCAACAGCGCGTCAGCCCGGACCAATGGCGCAAATAGGAACAACGCCAGAGTCGCGGCGGCCAAGGAATTGACAGCAGTTTTCATATATCTTTATGGATACGCACAACTCGCCCACGTGTCAGGGGCGAATTTGCGAAAAAAGCGCATGCCGGCCGGAATCCGGGCGTCCGGTATCGCCTGCTGACACCACCCCATCCTAGCATCACGATATCGACGGAACCAGAACGGGGTAGTGGAAAATGTCGCGCGTTCATTTCCCGGGATTCAGTTCAATGACACAGCCGCCCCCAGGCCTCAAGGCCAGACTCACAGTGTCACCACGTTTGACGGTTCTTTCCTCGCGCTGCCAGGCGTCATCCCGGTCCGGAGCATCGCCAAGTTGGATCATTCGATATTCGCCACGCCGGAGGAAATCCAGCGGGATGTTCAGTGGCGTGGCGTCCGAGCCGTTGATCACGCCGATGAACCATTGTCTTCCACTCCGGCGAGCGAAGGCGGCGCATCTGCCAATTTCGCTGCCCGGCAGAACGAGGGTCTCGTTCCAGGTCGAGGGAATTGCTTTCAGCACCTCCAGCGCCGGATTATTCAGATAATTCGTCGGATGATCAGCATAGCACAGGAACGGGGAGGTAAAAACAATCGCCTGCGCCAACTCGCGCGCCCACGTATAACCGCGCAGTTCCTTGGGATTGAAAACCGTCGGCGTGTAATCTCCCGGCCCGATTACGAACCTTGTGAACGGCAGAATGCAATCGTGCTGGGGCGGCATCGTGCGCTGGTAACGCAAAATGTGATATTCATGGCCGCGGATGGATTCGCGCGTGATTTCGTTGGGCCAGGTGCGTTCGCGGCCAATCGGCTTGTTTGCGCCATGAAAATCCACCATCAGTTTCCGGGCGGCGGCAGCCCGCAACGTTTCGTCATACCAATTGACCCAGCGCACATTGGCTTCCGGTTGGAAATCAATTTTCACCCCGACCAAGCCTGCGGCAATCGCGCGATCCAGAAAGACGGTGCAGGTCGCGGCGGTGGAAACCTCGCTGCTGTTGACCCACGCCCAGATTCCCACGCCTCGCGTTTTCGCGTAGTCGCACACTTCGCGCAGGCACGCCCAGTTGTCCTTGCCGTCCGCTTTCCAGTCCTTCCAGCCTTCGTCAACCAAATAATACTCAAAACCAAGTTCCCTCGTCCAATCCACCCACTGGTGCTGCTCGGCATAAACCGGGGTTTCGACCGACCACCATTGCCACGTGGAGCGGCCGGGCTGGATCCACGGAGCCTTGGCCAGCTCCGCCGGTGCCGCCGGGCAGAGATTGCGAACAAGGTCACTATTCACCAGTGCGTTAAGATTATGGGCCAGCAACGTGACGCGCCATGGTTGGACCACAGCCTCATCGGTCGTCCAGCCGCTTGCGTCCGGTCTGGCATGAAAACACACACGCAGCGAATGATCCGCGGCAACCCGCGCTTCCGCGTCGCTGTAATTCAGAAGATTCGCCTCCGTTACCAGCGCGTAGCCGCCGCCCGGAAACGTGAACGTGATGGGCAGTGGAATCTTAACGCCCACCGGCAGATCATTCAGCCGGTTGCTCTGGAAAATCCCCTCGTAATTGACCGGATCCGGCTGATACCACGCCAGCGGATCGCCGGAGATTTTCCATTCCGTCGCCTCGCTGTTGCTTTTCCGGCCCGGCTTCGCCGCGAGTCGCCCGCGCAACGCCACGCCGTCATTGTAGGCGCGAACATCCAGTTCCCAGAACTCGCCGTCGGCGCTACGGACCGCCACGGTGGTTTCCCGGCAGTTGTTCACCGCGCGCGAATGACCGCCAAACATGGAATATGACTCGCGGATGTTGCGGGAGGAGGATTTGCCCAGCTTCGCCTTCACCCCCAGGTCAACGCCGTCCGCAATAATACCGAAACGTGATTTGCCCACCACTTCGCGTCCGTCAAAGATAACGGAATAGCTCAAGCCACCATCATCCATCAGCCTGATTTCAGCCTGGCCATCTGGCGAATGGACTTTAATTTCTGACGATTGAACAAACGCCAGCGAAAGCATGACCGTGGTGAGGGATGGGATAATTGTTGTCACAGTGAATTATGGGGCTGAACGCATCGAAGTGAAGATGAACACAGTGGCATGTGCGGCCTCTATTGATTGACGAATGCTTCGCCTTCCGGCGTGCGCCGCCAGGCGAAATAGCCGTCGAGAACTTTGAGCGATTCAGCGCTGGGCACCGGACCAAGGTGCGGCGTCTGTTGGAAATACATCACTTGCGGGTCACGGTCGCTGAACGCCGGCCACGCGGGAACGCCGTCGCCGTTGGGATCGCCGTGCTTGGCGAAATTCACCCAGTAGGTGGACATGGCGTCCGAGATTTCCAAGTCCGATTTGGAGATTCGCGGATCGTTTGGATTGAGATGATGAAAAACGTAGGCCACGTCCATCCCGTGCCACGAGCCGGGCTGATCTTCTGCGTGCTGATCAAAATAATAGTAGTAGACATTGGACTTACCGGTCTGTGATTGCAGCCGCGCCCAGCTCCACGTGTGCCAGCCAAAAGTGGTATCTCGCATCAAATCGCGAGCGGTTTTGGCAACCGCGTTGGTGCCAGCCGGATAGGCTTTGATTAAATCGTTCGCGAACTTGCCGTACCGTTTTTCGACGCCGGCGATGTATGCTTCGGGAGTTTTGGGCGGCCAGAAACTTGCGCCCTCGTCCGAGTTATAGCCGATGAGGACAGGTGTGTCGTTGAATTTGCCCGCGGCATAAAGCTTATATTGATCGTCGGGAATCACCCAGCCATCGATCACCGGCCAGGACAATCCGAAGCCGGGACCGGGCGGGAGTTTGTCGGGGGCGAGCTTGCGCAGTTCCGCAATGGACGCGCCTTTGGCGTAGGCCACTCCGGTGCGCTCCGCCTCGCTAAGACGGTTCATGTTTTCACCGGGCAGAATGGTCGGCCGCGACGGGCCGAACGACCCGCCGCTTTGCGAAATAGCTCCGTGAAAAAGTCCTTTGGCGAGCGGCGACGCGCACAGCATGCTAACGGAGAGGGCGCCGGCTGATTCGCCGAAGATCGTCACCTTGTCCGGGTCGCCGCCGAATGCGGCGATGTTTTTTTGAACCCATCGCAGGCCGGCAATTTGATCCAGCAGACCATAATTGCCGGAAACGTGGTTCGTGGTTTCGGCGCTCAGTTCCGGATGTGCGAGAAACCCAAGCTGCCCGACGCGATAGGCGATGCTGACAAACACCACGCCTTTTTTCGCGAGTTGCTCACCGTTGTAACCCGGGTCGGAGGTGGATCCAAAACTGAATCCACCACCATAAATCCAGACGAGCACGGGAATCCGGTCGCCGGCGGATTTCGCAGGCGTCCAGACATTCAAATACAAACAGTCCTCGCTCATGTCGGGACCGCTACCCGGACCTTGAATCGGCGTCGGGCCGAACTTGGTGACTTGCCGCACGCCATCCCATTTCGCGGCGGGCTGGGGGGCGCGCCAGCGCAAATCGCCCACCGGCGGTGCGGCAAACGGAATGCCGCGATAAACCGTCAGGCCGTTTTCGAAAATGCCCTGCACCGTGCCGAGCCCGGTCTGGACCGGATCAGGTTGCTGGGCAGCGGCAATTCCGGCGGTTAAAATTGAAAATACCGCAATCAGAAGAGTGGTCTTGGTCATGGGAAAACGCTTGGTTCGTGGTGGTTATTATCGCTTCACATTTTACCGCCGGTGGTTTTCATCGGTTCATCTCCGGCCAGATGGAGCCAGCGCCTGCGGATTTCAGGTTGCTTGGACTATGGGGACTCGGTTTGAGGGCGACCCAATAACGATAGCATTTCCCCCGCGTAACGTGCTCCCAATTCCCGGTAGCCCTCCGGCGTGAAATGCAAATGGTCTGGACGGCCCGGGCAACCTTTCGAGGAAACAACATGGGCGGTCGGGATGGTTTGCGGCAAATCGTCAATAATCTGGTTCATGCCGGCACAAGCACCGTTCTGATCCGCGTTCACGAGTTCGCCCGCGAGCAACGGCACTTCTTCCGCCTTCAGATTCAGGTCCATCAGCAAGTTGTCGTAAATGCCCTTAACCTTGTCCGGCCATTGCTTGTCATTCGGATTGGACTCCCCCTGATGCAACAGAATTCCTTTAATGACCCCGTCCTTTTGCGCCACTTTAGCCATGTCAACCAGGCGCTGATAGGGATTGCCACCGTAGGCGGAGATGATATTCGTCATCCAATTAGGCGCAGTTGCCGCGTAAGTCCGGAACGAACCTTTTTCGAACAACTCGATTTTGCAGCCGCCGATGGCAACATTGACGATGCCCACCTTGAAAGCAGGCGGAAGATTGGAAACCATCGTCCGGCCAAAATAATCGGCCGGGCAAAGACCGGCGGAGGGCCGGCACAACGGGGGCACGGCGGGATACCAATTCCCCTGCTCTCTTTGCTGGGTTGGAAAATCAACCGCCGCCAGTACGCGAAAGCGCCCATCCACCGGCCCCTTGTCCTGTGGTGGGATTCCGGGAAAACCCTCCATATTGGACTGGCCAAAACACAAAAAGACCCAGAAATTCGTGTCTTGGGAAAAGCCGTTCACGCTAAACAAGATCGATCCCGCCAAAGCGAGCAATTTTGGTTTCATTTTCATAGCAGCCACACAATCAACTGTCACCGGTCGCCGTCTTCCACGAAAAAGCCATATTCGCCCGCCTCGGTGGTAGTGAAAACACCCGTTCGGTTGGTCATCAGCACCGGCACGTCGGCCGGATCGAACTCCGTGAGCGAGGCACTGTCCCATAGCGGTCCGTAGCCGCGGCTGGACACAATCATCGGAATGGAAGTTTGGGTGTTCAACTGCCGGAGTGGTTGTGGCATTCCACGCCAGTTCCCAATGCCATCCCGAAACAGGCCGAGGTCGAGCCTTTTCCCCCTCCCACCGACCATTTCAACAGATTCATATCAGTCGCGTGCGTTCCGCGCCAGCCATGGGGTTGACGTCATATTCTGGAAGCAGTATTCGGTGGCAAAAAACTCCGATCCTCACGGCATTCCCTTGGGGACGGATCGGGCATGCCAATAATAATTCCAGAGGTTGTTTAGCTTGCACATTTCCACGTGGCCGTCGCAGGCGGCGACATCGATGCCTCCGGGGAGGATGCCTGAAAAGGGGACGTTGAAAGTGGTTGTGACCGGTCGGGAGCCGTGCCGGTCAATCAATACACGACCCATCATATGGCCGATATCGGTGTCTTCCTCGCCGTTGAACAAATCCACTGTTCCGCCCAGGGAATCGCCATTGGCCGTGGCGGTGCCGCTGTTGGGCCAGCCGTCGGGCCAGACGCCCTCACAAAAGACCGGGGTTTGGGCCGGGTGCAATACGTTGTCCATTTTCTTGAACATGCCGGCCGAACCCACGGAAGTCTGTTCGTCCACCCACGTCAGCGAGCCCGAACCCGAATTCGCAGAATACAGCCAGCCGTTGAGCGTATAGCTGGAGGCGTTGGTGTAATAATCGAAACCCCAAGCCCAGGCGGCCGTGCCCTTCCAAGATTGCGTGATGTAATTGGCCCGCGGCACATTGTTGGTGCCGGCGGTGGGACAATACCGGATGGTGGCCACTTGGGATTGATACGACATCAGGGCGGAAATCCAGAGCGTGTTTGCGTCGTAGCTGATGGGGCCGTAGTCGTTGGAATACATGAAGGCGGCCACGGCCATCTGCTTCATATTGTTCCGGCAGGCGGCTTCCTGTGATTTGCGTTTGGCGGAAGCCAGCGCCGGCAGCAGCAGCGCGGCCAGAATGGCGATAATAGCGATAACCACCAGTAGTTCAATGAGGGTAAAGGCGAAAGATCCGCCGCCGTGCTGATTGTGTTTTAGGCGATTCGTTTGCATAAGCCAGGCAACCTCCCCGTTTACTTGTAGGCCGTGGTCTGGTTCAACAGCCAGTCAAGATCAGTCGCACCCGTCGCTGGGGGATATCCCGTGCCGGTACTGGCATAACTCCAATTGACCACGGTCGAATCCGTCCATTTGTGAATGACGGCGTGTCCGTCGCAGAAGTTGATGCCACCCGCTCGATTGTGGTAGCTGGCCGGGCAGTCAGTCCACGCGGTACCTCGGGGAGGATTCTTTCCGTTGCTTGGATTATTGATAAAAAACGCATCGTTGATGCCGTAGGGATTTTCGTCAATCAACAGCCACAAATTGGCGGCACCAGGAGTCGCCAACTGGGATTCCTTTTTATAGATGATACATCCGGAGGTAAAGCCTCCATAACTGGCTGTGGGGCCGTTAATGTACCCGTTCATCGACATGCTGCGCACGCGCGGTGAACCTTGGCCGCCCTTGGGATACACGTTGCCGTTTCCCAGAGCCGTGCTTGCGTCGGCAGGGCAGTGGTAAACGCTGGTCTGTTTGATATAAGGATAAATCTGGCCCGACTCAATCCAGAGAGAGTTGGTGGGTTGCGTGCCGTTTGACGCATCCATGCGGCCTGGGCACCACTGCGGGTCCACGCTGGGATTTGGGCTGGCTGGCTCGTCGCCTGTGTTGTCATTGAATGGCAACAGCCCTTGGGCGTCGTTGCAATACATAATCCAGCCCAGCCCAAGTTGCCGCATGTTGTTTTGGCACTGAACCCCCTGCGCCTTTTGCTTGGCCTTGGCCAGGGCCGGCAGGAGCATCGCCGCCAGAATGGCGATGATGGCGATGACTACCAGCAGCTCAATGAGGGTAAAGCCGCGAAAACTCTTACACCGCTGAATGTTCCCAAAACGCATGATATGCATGATTTTTTGTCTGGTTTGGTGCGAATCAGTTCTTGCCATGGCTGCCACGAAAAATTCGCAGTCGTCAACGCGGCAGGGTTATGAACATCAGCTTACCAGAACCGGAGCCCCCGTGGATATGTGACGTTTGTCTCATTCCGTTCGGCCTGGACGGTGGTTGCCGCCCACGCCGTGAATGCAAATAATGAGTGTGATCCAATCATGCCATGCGCCATCACTTTCGCTCAAACTTCCACCAATCAAAATTCAGCAACGGTCCGCCGCCACCGGTAAACTTCAAATACAAATCGTGGACACCTTCGGCGCCGCGCACGCGGCAGGATTCTGCTTTCCATTTTCCCAGCCCGCCGGTGGCCTTGACCGTGAGGGTGCCAATTACCGGGCCGGTGTCTGTGTCGAGCCGCAACTCGATCCCGCTGCCCTTGGTGACGCTGGCCACACTCGCTACGAATTTACCCGCACCTTTACGGCCGAAATCCACCCCTTTGAGCTTGAGGTAAGCGCCGTTCGTGGTGGCCAAAACAAAAACTCCCGGTTTGTCGCCCCCGCGGTTCAGGGTTGTGACACCCGCTTCCCAGCATATCGTTGCGGCTTCTGTTTGACGGTACGGATCCAGTGCACCAATCTGAGACACGCCCGCTTCGGTCCACCAATGGACCTTTGGGATCGTGCCGTCGTCGTTATAAGCCATTTTCTCCACGCAAACCGAACGCCTTTCGCGGTGAACACTTGTCTCGGCGAAATTCACAGCGTAGTTAAAACCGAACACATACGAGTTTCCCTTGTAGTCGAGTATTCCCGGGTGGTTGCCGGAAGATCTGGAATCCGGATCCATGATCGTGCCCATGCACTTCCAGGGGCCCGTGGGACTGTCGCTCATGCCATAGCCAATGCCTTCCGGACAGCAACGCGATGCCCAGCACAAATAGTAATGCTTATTTTCCTTCCACAGCCACGGACCTTCCGTATAGGACGCCTCGGGGGGAGTTCCGGTGAAATCGATGGAGGCCACCTGGATGTCACCCGAAACGGAAATCATGTCTTCGTTTAACTTCACATAAAAGCAAGGACCATTTCCACCCCAGTAAAGATAAGCTTGCCCGTCGTCATCGATGAACACTGTTGGATCGTAGCTGCCAGACACCAGCGGTTTGCCGATCGGATCCACAAACGGCCCGAAAGGATTGTCGGCCACCGCCACGCCAATGGCCATCTGCCCCCGGTATGGGAAGGGGCAATACAAATAGAACTTTCCCTTTCGCTCGATGCACTGGGGCGCCCACGCATTGTTGCCGTCCGCCCACTTGAATGTTTTATAGGGTTCCTTGACTCCTCCGATGATTCCGTGATCCGTCCAATTGGCCATGTCCGTGGTGGAATAACACATCCAATTAAACATCGAAAAACCAAAGGCATCATCCTCGTCATGGCTGGTATAAAGATAAACCGTATTGCTATATACCATCGGTGCCGGGTCGGCGGTAAATTTGGTTTGTATGATCGGATTCTCCGCATGACAGATCATTCCGATGGTGGTTGAGGCAACCAAAGCCGCGCCAAGTGCGAGCTTAAGGCCCCCAGTATTTATCGTGGGCATATCGTTTATTACTATTTTTCGAAACGTGAGTATTGGAAGCTGGTTTTCAGTGGCACCGATGATTAGTCAGGTTTTGTTTCACTCTGAAGTTCCCCATTCAATTCAACCGTGCCGCCCAACTTAAGTCTGATCTCGACGGTTCGGTCTTCGTAGTTAACCACCAGGTTCCGACCGCCGACCGAATGAATTCTGAACGTCTTCAATTTTCCGTCTGCCCAATTCAAGCCCGCCTCAAATCCACCTCGCGCCCGCAGGCCGGTGACGCTGCCATTTGGCCAGGCGGAAGGCAACGCCGGCAGCACTTCCACTTCAAACTTCTGCGCCGCACCTTTGACCGCCAGCGCCCGGCTCTGCATGAGCATTTCCGCGATGCCGGCCGCGCCGCCAAAATTGCCATCAATTTGAAACGGCGGGTGCGCGTCGAACAGGTCGGGATAGGTGCGCTCGGGACTCAACAAAAACTTTAAAATTCGGTAGGCATGATCGCCGTCGTGCAGGCGATCCCACAGGTTAATCCGCCAGGCCGTGGCCCAGCCGGTGGATTCGTCGCCGCGAGTTTCGAGCGATATTTTTGCTGCCGCCGCGAGTTTCGGCGTGTCGAAAACGTTGATCTGCCAACTCGGATACAGGCCGTAAAGATGCGAAACGTGGCGATGATGAAGATCCACGCCGGGGCTCAAATCCCAGTCTTGGAGCCACTCTTGAAGCTGTCCCGCGTGGCCGATTTGCAGTGGCGCAAGCCGGGCGCGCGCGCCGGCCAACTGTTTGCGGAACCCGGCGTCCGCGCCAAGAATTTCCGAGGCCTTGATGGTGTTCGCAAACAAATCGCGCAAAATTTCCAAATCCATCGTCGGCCCGGCGCACAGCGAAGAGCCGCCGGGATGACCGTTTTCCGGTGACAGGGACGGATTGGTCACGAGCCAGTGATTCGTCGGATCTTCAACCAGCGTCTCGAGAAAGAATTGGGCCGCGCCGCGCATGAGGGGATAGACCTGCCTTACGTAAGCCGGGTCGGGGTTGAATTCATAATGATCCCAAAGGTGATTGCACAACCAGGCGCCGCCCGTCGGCCACATGCCCCATTCTGGACCATCAATCGGCCCCGTGGCGCGCCAGAGATCGGTATTGTGATGCACCACCCAACCGCCGGCGCCGTACATTTCCCGCGCGGTGCGCGCGCCGGTTACCGAAAGGTCTTTCACCATGGCCATCAGCGGCTCCACACATTCGCCCAAGTTGCACGGCTCGGCCGGCCAGTAGTTCATTTCGGTGTTGATGTTGACCGTGTATTTGCTTTGCCACGGCGGATTCATGCTGTCGTTCCACAGTCCTTGCAGATTTGCCGGCTGGCCGCCGGGACGTGAACAACTCATCAGCAGGTAACGTCCAAACTGGAAGTAAAGCGCGGCGAACTGAGGATCATTGCCGTTGTCAAATTTTTGAATCCGCTCGTCGGTCGGCAGTTGCATCGCCTCATTGTGGCCCAAGTCGAGGGAAACCCGCCGGAACAGCCGCTGATGCTCTGTGAGGTGCGCTGCCAGCAACTCGTCGAACCCCTTTCGTGCCGCGGCGGCAATTTGATCTTTCACCATTTGTTCCGGATGGCCGCTCACGTCATCATAACTCTTGTAGCTGGTCGCCAGCGCGATCAGGAGGGTGGCTGAGTTTGCCCCGGCCACACTAACGGAATTAGACGTGGCGGAGATGCTCCCGCCGTCGGCCAGGACCCGGGCACATACTGCGAACTTCAATGCTCCCTTGACACCCTGTGCCCCCCCATTCACGCCCCGCAGCACCAGCGTGCCGCCCGCTTCGGTTTCGATGGTGGCGTTCTGGGGCGTTTGGAAGCCCGCCTGAAATGTGACCGCGCCCTTCCTGTTGGCGGCCAGCCGGACAACAATGACCTGATCCACCGGACTGGCAAAGACTTGGCGAGAAAACCGAGTGCTATTCTCGGTGTATTCAATCGTGGTCACCGCCCTGTCCAAATTGAGATCACGCCGGTAATTCTCAACCAAACCCGCGTCGGGAAACGTGAGCATCAGATCGCCCGCCGTCTCGTACGGCATCTGGCTGGCGGGCCTGGAGATGACCTTCTGGCCAACCAGCTTTGCCGCGTCGCCATAGTTGCCGGCAAACACCAATTGGCGCACTTCCGGCAGGGCTGCCTTTGCTTCCGGATTGACCGGATCATAAGGCCCGCCGCCCCAAAGCGTATCTTCGTTTAGTTGGAGCCGTTCCTGCTGGACGCCACCAAAGACCATCGCGCCAATTCGCCCATTACCCACCGGGAGGGCCTCAACCCATTTCGTTGCCGGCTGGCGATACCACAGACTCAACGGCTCGGCGGGCGCCCCGGCACTGCCAGTGAACTGTGGTTCAGCGGCGAATAATTGTAACGGGAAACCAACAAGAATGGAGGCCCAAATGGATCGCTGGATACATCTTGTTTTCATATTGCTATTCAAAATTCGGTTTGTGGAAGGCTTATAATTGCTGTTTGCGGTCAGTTATCATCGGACCACCAAAGCATCCACCGCAACCGGCCCGGGACCCCGATTGACAATGGCGATGGTGTGTTTGCCTGGAGACAGACCGGTTACTTCGGAAACCGTTTGCTGCGCCTGGCGCACACCGCTCGTGGCCAGATTCGCTGTCGCGCGCGTTTGCCCGTCAATCTGAACCTCGATCGTTCCGGCCCCGGCCTCCTTCGGCGCGATGACTGAAACGCCGCTGCCGGTGAACGAGGAACTCCAGATAGCGCCGGGCGTATCGCTGGTGGTGAGGTCGTTATTGAAATCGCCGGTCCCCAGGTTGCAGCGGCGAATCCATCCCGGAGCCACCGCGCCGGGGTCGTCGTCATTGATCCATCCCTTGTCGTGGGTAATGCGCAGCACACGGCACGCCGACGCTAACGACTGATTGCTCATTCCAGGCAACGGTTGCACCGGGCCGTTGGGTGTCACGGTCAACCCCTGATCGTCTTGAACAAATGTCAGCGCCACATCCGAGCCGAGCAGTTCGACTTTGGAAACTTTGCCCAGCGTCGTTCCGCCGGCACACAGTGCCCTGAGCGTGATCCGGCCGCCGTTCCAATCCAGCAGCGTGGCATAGACATTTCCGTTGTTGCGCGTGTAGCAAATTGTATTGGAGTTTTCGCCACAGACTTCAAACGGGCGGGAGGCATAGACCGACTCGCCGTTGACTCTCAACCACGCGCCGATGTCTTTGGCAATTTGAATCAACTGCGGATCGAGATCGCCACGTCCGTGTTGCGTAAGATTGAGCAACATCGTTCCGTTGCGTGAGACGTTTTGCATCAGTGACTGGACCAAGCTTTTCGCGTCTATGTATCCCTGGCCGGTTTTGTAGTGCCAGTCCTGAATGGTGGTTTCCGTCTGGAATGGATAGGCCATGATCTCCGGCTCGATAGTGGCCTCGGTACTCTTGACGAGGGCGCGTTCAACGATGGGAATCAGTTCGGGGGTGTTTTTGAAGCTGTTGTAACGCCCGCCCACGCACTTGAGATTGATGACCACATCCAGCTTCCCCTGGTTCCACTTCAGGGACTTGTTGTAGTAGTTCGCGACGAGCGGTGGAGCTAGAAAACCGAGCCCCATCTTCACGCCCAGATCAACCAAGGTATCGCCCGCAGCCTCATCGAAGTAAATCATATCGGGGTGATACTTGGTGATGGCGTCATCCACCCGCCACATGAACTGGTTAGCGAAGGGCGAAAGCAACGGATTCCTGTTGTTGTGAACCGGGCCATAAAGGTCCACTGGATCCAGGCCTTCCCACCATTTAAATTTTCCGTCCAGAACCGTTTGCAGCGCATCGTAGGGCACGCCTTTCTTTGGCCCCTTCTTGTCGCTGGTGTAACGCACGGGCATGAACTGGCCCCAGGTTCGAGGCGGAGAGGCGTGAAAGCCGATGCCGAAACGCAGGCCATGCTGGCGCGCCGCCTTTTCCCACGTGCCGACGACGTCCACTTTGGGGCCGACACGGACGGAGTTCCAAGGTTGATAAGTCGAATCCCAGCAATCAAAGTTGTCGTGGTGAACGCCCATGGCCAGAAAGTAGCGCGCCCCCATTTCAACATACAGGTCCATCAACTCACTTGGATTCCACCGGTCAATCACCCAGTTGTGGCAGATGTCTTTGTAGCCGTATTCCGACGGATGACCGAAATGTTGGACGTGGTAATTATATTGCGGACTGCCCTCCTGATACATACCGCGCGCATACCAATCGCCTTGCTCCGGCATGGACTGCGGATCCCAGTGCGCCCACGCGCCGAACTTCGCGTCGCGCCACCACTCCGGCGCAGTGTAAAGCCGACTGATGGCGCTCCAGTCCGGGGAATAAGGTCCCGGAGCCACCGGCAATGGCGGAAGATTCCAAATATCCGGCGGCAACCCCAGGTCACCGTCGCCGACCACGATGCGATCGACGTTTACCGCGACGTCATTGGTCGCCCGGTAAATGGTCAGCGTGGCTTTGGCGGGAATCGCCAGCTCAATGATCGCATTAAGAAATGAATTGGTCAGCGCCCCCGATGAATGAACATTCACCAAGTGCGCCGGTTGATCGTTGACCGCGACGCTGATCGTGCCCACTGACACCGACGCATAGCGAATCGCCAGTTTGCTAGCCGGCGAGAGCTTGGTGAATTTGATGCCTTGGCCGGGTTCGCTCAAACAAACCAGACGGCATCCTGACGCTCCGGCATCGGTCATCTTGGATGCGCCGCCGAGGCGTTTGGCGGCTTCCGCCTCGAACACGTGCTTGTCCGCAGCAATGGCCAAAGTGGAAGCGGAGAATAAAAACAACGTTCCTGCCAGGAGAAGCCGCATATCGTGGGTGAGGTTGGATTCCATTTACTTGGCCAAACGATAAAACGTCGAGGCCGCGTTGCCCGACGACGGCAGCGTTACCTGCCACTGGCCACCATTGTTTTGCGGCACTGCCGAACTGACGGTCATCCAACTTCCTGACGCGAGGTTCGTGGTTGATTGCAAGGTGAAACCAGCGGACGCAACCGGCCATGAAAACACGAAATTCGCGCCGGTCTGCGAGACGGTCAGGAGGGGAGAGGATTGCGGCGTGGCGCTGGCCGGCGCGCTGTTGGTGCTTTCGCCGGCGCCATTTAATGCCGAGACCACGTAATAATAGGTCGTGCCATTGATCAAGCCGATGTTGGTGTAAACGGTCGTGGCCAAGTTGGTGAGGATAGCATAAGGCCCGCCATTGTTGGTGGCACTTTTTAGGTTGTAGCTGCTGGCACCGCTGACTGCCGGCCAACTCAAAGCCACCTGCGCATTGCCCGCGGTTGCGGTCAAGGTGGCGGGCGAGCCCGGCAACAGCGGCCACCCCGGCGCCGTCACGTAGTCAAACGTGGCGGTGCACAAGCTTGAACTGTCATGGCTGGTCAGCGCCAAACCAATATAGGCCGTGGACGCCATGGCGAACGTCGCCGTTCCTTGCTGGGTCCAGTTCGTGCCATCGGGAGAACAGTATCCGGCAAACACGTTTCCGCTACGCTCGAGTTTGATCCAGTAGGGCGCGCTCAAGCCGGCGGTGGCGGAATTGCCGGAAGCACCGCCGGTGGTCGAACGGGTTTGCCAAGTCACGCCATTCCCCGGCGTCACGCCGATGAACGCGTTGGCCGCGTTTGCGTTGGTGCTCGCCCGGATCATGATGCCAGCTTTCGACCAGGAATCGATGGCTTCCACGGAGGCGATGCGGGCGACGATGGTGCAATTGCCGTTATTGGTCGTGTAAACAAAGCGAAAGGCGTCGGCCGTGCCCCAGATGTCCGCCCCGGCACCCCCCACCGTAAACACGCCATTGCCGTAAGCCGCACTGCCCGCCACTCCCACCGCGCCCACGTCCTCCGACACCCATGGATAAGGCAGAGGCAAATTCACCGTCACCTCCGGGCTGTCGGAACTTTCCAAGCCACCGATTATGGCGCTGACCACGTAGTAATAGTTCAAGCCGGTGCCAACGACGAGGTCGGTAAAATTGGTTGCGGTGAGACTACTGGCAATGGTGGAGTAAGGCCCGCCGCTAATGGTTGCACGCTTGACGTTGTAACTCGTCGCGTTGGTCAGCGCGCTCCACTTGAGGTTGACCCGGCCGCTGGAGGTCGCCGTCGCGGTCAAGTTGGTGGGGCCGGCAACCGATGGCCAGCCGGGCGCACTCAGGTTGTCAAACGTCGCCGTAAAAGTGCTCGTCCCCGGGTTATTATAGCCGCCGGTGCCATTGTCGTTGGCACAGACCGCCATTCCCACATATTCCGTGCCCCCCATGCCGACCGTTTCCGTCCCCAAATTAGTCCAGGTCACTCCGTCTGGGGAATAATACCCGGTAAACGTGCTGCCGCTCTGCGCCAACGCCACCCAGCACGGCACGACCAGATTGGTCACGTTGCTGTCAAAGCTTCCCATGAGGCCGTCACTCGAACGGTGTTCAAAAACCAAGCCGTTGGTTGTCGGCGTCATCCCGATAAAGACGTTGGCTGCGTCGGCGTTCAAACTGTCGCGGATCGTCACCCCGGCCTTCGACCATCCATTTCCGCCATGCAGGGAGACGACGCGGGCAATAATGGTGCAATGCCCGCTGTTGATGGGCTCATACACGAACCGAAAATCGTCAGACACGTTCACGGTGTAGGTGTAGGATGCGTCATAGTCGCTCCCGGACGCAGTCATGGCAAACACGGAGTTGTTGCTGCAACTCTCGCTGCCGTTCACCTCCACGATGCCCATGTCCTGCGCCGCCCACGGCGGCGGCACGTTGGCCGCCGGGGTCGCGCTGACTTGAGCCGAGTTCGTGCCCTGGCTGCCCGGAGTCACCGCCGTCACCACGTAGTAATACGTCGTGCGCCCCGCCAGATCGAGGTCCGTGTAATTCGTCGTGGCCACGTAGGCAATGGTCGTGTAGGGCCCGCCATTGGTGGTGGACCTCCCAATATTGTAACCCGCCGCGTTGCTGGCAGCCTGCCAATTCAATGTGGCCTGCTCCAGGCCCGCCGTCGCGGTCACCCCCGTCGGCACGGACGGTGCCAGCAAGCCGCCGGTGCAGAGAATACTGGCGAACGTCGCCGTGTTAAAGGTTGAGTTGTTGTTGTTGTCAAACGCCAGGCCCCCGTAATTCGAGGCCCCCAGGCCGGCGATCGTTGTGGATCCCAACGGCGTCCAGTTCACGCCATCCACTGAATAATACCCGGTCAACATGAGGCCGCTTTGCACCAACTTCACCCAATACGACTCGCTCAAGCCAGTCACGCCGTTGGAGCTACTGCCGCCGCCGTCGCTCGAACGGTATTGAAAAAACACGGTGTTGCCCGGCATCACACCGATAAAGGCGTTGGCCGCGTCGGCGTTCAAACTGTCGCGGATCATCACCCCGGCCTTCGCGCTCGCGTTCGTGTTTTGCGCCAGACGGACTTGCGCCATGACGGTGCAATTGCTGCTCATGGACTGATAAACATAATGGAACGCGTCGCCCGTGCCCCCGATGTCACTCCCGGACGAGAGCAAAGTCAACAAACCGCCGCCGTAAACCGCGCCACCGGCCACGCCCACCGACCCTATGTCCTGCGACTGCCACGGCGGCGGCACATGACCTGCGGCGCTGACCGTGCCGAACACGCCATTTGAGAAATTGTTCCAACTGTAGGTTTTTCCGGAGACCACTATGCTGCCACTGCCGCCCAGCCCGGAAAAACTGCTGCCGCTGGCGGCATTGCCGTTGATCTTTTGCAGCGTGCCGACCAGATTGAAGTCCAGCGTGCTGCCACTCCCGCCGCCGCTGATGGTGGGCTTGATGGTCGGCAAGCCAGTGATGTGCATTTGGGAGCCATCCGAAAGTCCGTAGCTGGTGGTAAGTACTTGTCCAGCTTCCCAAGCGGTGGCGGGAAAGCCCAAAATCAACGGCCCTCCGTTAAAGGTGCCGGAGTTTGTATAATAGATATGGTTGTTGCCCGGCGGTCCAAAGCCGCCCGCAAACAGGACCTTCATACTACCTGAATTACACGCCATCGTGCCCGCATTGTAAATAATATGGTTGCCGTTGTCGGCGTCATTTTCCATCCACAGAACGCCCCAACCTTGGCCATTAACGGAGCAATTGGTGATCATCCCGCTGTTAAAGAAAGATTCGTCGTAGCCCTGAACGCCGTAGTAAAAATCAGCGGCGCTGCCGACGGGACTGTCGTTTTCGCAATATATGAGGCCGGTATTCTTGAAGATATTTGGAGCGTTATTCCAGCAGGCGAAGACCTCGGCAAGGTTGGTGGCAGTCGTGGAAGGACAGCTGGCGCTTAATGTGCCGTTGTTCTCGATGTAAATAGGTTCACCGCCGCCCGTGCCAATGCCGTAAGCATTAGCCTGCTTGGAGGTGATGCCTTGCGTGCCGGCATAACCGACCGCCTTGATCGTCCCGTTATTGACGATGGACACCTGGTTCCCACACTGAACGCCGGTCGCGCTATAGGCGGAGCTGGCGCTGATCGTCGCTCCCACATTGTTGGTGACAGTGAGTCCCGGCGAGTTCTGATACACCCCGCACGCTATGCCATCGTTGTTTAGCACTTCGCCGTCTATCAAACCTGAATTGCTGATGGTGGCAATCTGCAGCGCGACAATTCCATCTGCCTGTGCCTCGCCGAGTCCCGAGACAATGCCTTGCATGGCTCCACCTGAATCGTTATTGAGGGTGGCCCCATCGGCGCCCCAATCAAGCACGCCCATTCCCCAATAGTAATTCCCCGTCATCCAACCTTCTATAGGGCCTGTGTCTCCAGGCAAGGTGGCGGTGTTGTAGACCATTGACCCGGAATTGTTGAGAGCGGCTGAATTGCTGATCCATGTGCTGCCATGGAAGTAGTCTGTTTCCCCAGGCCAATACGGCCCGCGGGTGACGCTAAATTGCGCATGCGCGCTCGATGCTGCCAAGGCGCACAATGCCGTCAGGAGTCCCGCCCCTGGAACGGAGCGTTTCATTAACTCCCGCCCTCGCCCTGCCATCTGAAGCCAGGCCTTCCAACATCGAAAATTTGATGCCTTTGATATCATGGTCGTCGTTTCTTCATTTCCACTGTTTTCTCCGGTCGTTTTTTCGCTGTCCACGCCAACCACTTTCCAGCCGAACGCATGAGTCCGCTGCAGATGGCAATGGCGTTCGTCATCCGGTTTGGAGCGATTGCGGCATGGCTTCGAAACGGGTCTTTCTCGAACAACTCGATTTTGCAGCCGCCGATCGCCACGTTCACAATGCCGACCTTCATGCTTGATTCATCGGTTTGCGGAGAATCGTAACAAGGTCACGGAATGCGCCGCGAAGGTGCGCGTAAAAGCGGCCGCGAGGTTGGTGAGTGGCTCCTCGATCGGCGCAATATTGTTCGGGCTCTCAATGGAGTTGACCGCGTTGGGATCGCCGGCGATAACAATGGCTTTGCCGGCCGATCCGATTCGGCTGGCACCCCGCAAATTGATCGTCGTCTCCAGTGGCTCGCCTCCGGTATTGACGATTTTCACAATCACGTCGCCCGAGTCCCGGGCATAGGAGGCCGTGGCGTAGGCGGAAATGGACGCTGGCAGATCTTCATCCTTCGTGTCCATCACCAGCGCGTTGTCCACGTAGCCGCGCGCATTGTGGCCGTTGACTTCCAGCCGGAGGTCATACCAACGGCCGGTTTCCACCACGAACGGCGAACTTGGGCCATAGGCCTGACGCCTTCCCTCGGCCGAAACTTCGCAGCGCGAGATCGTGTTGCCCCAGCCACCGACATTCCACCAGCGGAAATTCTCGCCATCATGGGCGTGCCAAAGGACGATAAATCCTTCCCGGCCAGCCAGTTTTTGGGCCTGCAAGTGGAGGCTGTAATTCTCCCAATGGGGATCACCCGCCAGGGCCCAACCGGGGTGCTCATGGCGCGACTGGATGACGCCGTTATTGAAAGCCCATTCATCGTTGGAAAACCGCCATTGATTCGTGTCATTGACGAGATCGGCGGACAACGTCCGGCCATCCGGGCCGCTGACGGAAAAACTCTTATACTCAACGCGGGTCTCAAAATTGCCAACACCCGTGCAACCACGCGGTGCCGCTTCCTCCGACTTCACGACCGGCGACATGTTGAGGGTTGTCGGCAGAACCTCGTCGCCCCGGTTTTGACCAAACGTCGCCAAGACATGATAACTCGGCGAGCCAAAGCTGTTCAACGCATCGAACCCGATGAGGCAGGTATCCCACTGCCAGCCGCGCGGATAACCCTTCGCGTGGTCTTCCGGGTTCACATTGGTTAGCAACGGCGCGTAGCATTGCATGACCACGTTCTCCGAGTTGCGTTCCAGGCCCATCACATAGACGGCATCGGCCAGAGCCGACATCATGTTCGGCGTTGGGCGGCCACCCTGGGTGGCCCATTCCCCGACAAACGTCTTGATGCCATCGGTTTTCCGCTGGCTGACGACTGGCGTGGAAGAATCGTATTGGCCGAATTGGTCCAATACTTGCCGCGCTCCGGCATACAGGTGGTCGTCATAGAGATCAGGCTTGAAACTCGTCACCGGCGCGGTCGCAATGATCTTGATCTGCGGGTACTTCGCCCGGATCGCCATGGCCATTTGGGTGAAGCGCCCGTCATAACTGCCCGACTTGTCAAAGAAGTCCTCGTTGCCAATTTCGACATAATGCAAAGGAAACGGCCCGGCAAATCCATCGGCCACCCGACGACGGCCCCATTCGGTGTCGCCCGCTCCAGTGACATACTCGATCTCCTGCAACGCCTCCTCGGTATAGATGGCCATCTCCGGGCTTCCGGCATCCATGTGGTCACCGTTGAGAGTGTAGCCGGCAAAGAGAGCCAGCACCGGTTCAGCGCCCAGCTGCCTGCACCAAAGCAAATACTCTGGCAAGCCGAAACCATCGCTGCTCCGATACCCCCAACACCCCATGTGACCGGGGCGTAGTTCGGCGGGACCAACCATTTTCTTCCAATTGAAGCGATCCGCAAAACGGCCACCCTCCACATAATTGCCGCCGGGCAAACGAATGAACTTCGGTTGCATGGCCGCCATCAAGCTCATCAAATCCGGACGCAAACCGCCGGGCACGTTTTCATAAGTCGGCGGAAACAGGGAAACGAAACTGAAATAGACCGTACCTTTGCCGGTCGCCGACAGTACGAAACGCGCCTTTGCCGTGGTGGGGGCGTCCTTGGGTGTTGTGAGACTCACCGTATATTTTTTCCATTCGCCAGTAAGCGATTGGGAGTCCGCCTTGGCCACGGTCACCTCCCCGGCGTCGGTCAATAAGGAAGCCGTGATCGGACCGCGGAAGCCGTCACTCCCCCTCGCGTAAAAGCTGGCCGTGTATTTTGTGTCCGGCCTGACCGGGATGCCCCAGTAGCCATCATTCGCGACCCCGCCAGTGCCACCCCCTGGTTCCAAGGTCAAGCTGATGGGCAACGCGGGATTGACCGGATCGGCCGTGATGGTTGAGACCTTGCCTGAACCGACCACAGACCAATGAATCGGCGCGCCGTCCCGCCCATCACCGGGATCTTGAAAAGTCCGGTTCTGAATCAACTCGGCGAAGAGGCCGCCATCGTAACTGTGGTTGATCTCCTCCGTCATCAAGCCGTAGAAGGCCGGCGGGATCGCGTGACCGGGGTGCGCCAAGTCAATATCGATCTGCGTCGGGGCGGCCAGGCCTGATGATGAAAGAAGAGCATTGACGACGACAACGGAGGCCGACGTCAAAATTGCAAAGTCTCGCTTGATCATGTGTATTTAATCGATCCAAAATGTCATTCAGGTCCGGGCGTCTCCCCGTCATGGCCGACGAAACGCCCGGATTTAGTAGTCACGACTGCGGAATAATTTCGATCGCGTTGATCTGCGGATTTTCCACGTTGGGCGTGAACACGATCTTGAATTTTCCGTCGGTCACTTCCACCGGCACGGTTTCGACGTAGGCTTTGTTCGACCCTCCGGCCTTCACCCAAACGTCAAAGTCCTTGAACTCGTGGCCTTGCACGTTGAAGGAAAAAACGCGTTGGCCCGGCCCGGTGATGCTGTCGAAGGTTTCGGCAAAATACAGCTTAGCTATGTATTTGCCGTTCGAAACGCCGCATGAAAACGAATCCATGCTGTAGTGTTCCGTCCGGAACAACTCGGCGTCTTTCGTGTTGCCAATGGCCAGGCTGGCATCGCGGCTCACCACGTCGCCGCCTTCAAATCCAATTTCGGCCTGCCAGACGTTGCCGGCGGAATCCGTGAACGGCTCGGACAAGCCGGCTTTGATTCGAATGACACCACCTTTTACCACCGGGGTCGGCGGTGTCGGCGCGGCAGTTGTTGCTGCCGTTGACGCGACTGCCGCGGTTGGCGTGGCTGGCGCGGCAATTTGATTGTCTGTCCGGCAGCCGGTCACGGAAGCCAGGATACCCGCAGCCGCACACGCACACACGATTGGAACAAGGATATTGCGCATAGTATGAGTTTTTGATGGTGGTTTGTCTGCTCTCATTGGGCGGCGACGGTCATTGGCAGTTTTAGCCGGATGTCATCCGACGCCGCGCCGATGAGAAATTCATAATCTCCAGGTTCCACCAGGTATTGCTTTTTCGCCGCGTCCCAGTGACGCAGGCGCGCAGCTGGAACTTCAACCGTGACCCGGCTTGATTTGCCATGCTTCAAATGAACTCTGCTGAAACCGCACAGCGCGAGCTTCGGCTGCGGCGCGCTGGAATTGAGGTGACGGAAATAGACCTGTGCCACCTCATCGCCCTCGGATGTGCCTGAATTCCTCAACGTGAACGATATTTTTGCCAAACCGTTGGCGGCAATTTGCTTTGATTCCAGCTTGCCGTTCTTGAAATCAAACGTGGTGTAGCTCAAGCCATGACCAAAGGCATACAGCGGCTTGCCTTGGAAGTACCGATAGGTGCGATTGGCCATGGAATAGTCAGTAAATGCGGGCAAGTCCGCCGTTGCGCGATAGAAGGTGACCGGTAGGTGGCCGGACGGGTTGACGTTGCCAAAAAGCACCTCTCCCACGGCCCGCCCGCCTTCCTCACCGGGGTACCAAGCCTGCAATATCGCCGGCAGGTGTTCGTCCTCCCACGCCAACGCGATGGCCGAACCGCTGCAGTCTACCATCACGAGCGGCTTGCCAATGGCATAGAGCGCCTGCACTAATTGCTCCTGCACTTCGGGCAGTTCAATCGCATCACGATCGAACATCTCGCCTTCCTGCGCCGGTGTAATGCCGCCGACAAAAATGATCAAGTCCGCGTTCGCCGCCTGGCTGAGAGCCTCCGCCTTGAGTTCGGACGTGGGACGAGTCGTGTTGTTATCCTGGCCGCTCCATGGAGCGGTCCCCCGCTCGGTTTTGGTGGTAACCGGACAGCCCATCGCAAAGGTGACTTCGACGTTCGTCCCCGCCAACTGCCTGATGCCGTTCAGGATTGAGACCGGATGCGATGCCGACCCGTGATAATTGCCATGGAGCATGGACGTCGAGTTGCCATTCGGCCCGATGACCGCAATCCGTTTCAATTTGGAACGGTCCAACGGCAGGACGCCGTCGTTTTTCAGCAGCACCAACGATTGCCGCGCAATTTTTAACGCCAATTCCTGATGTTCGGCAGTATCGTTCTGATCCATGCCAATCCTGGAATACGGATTCTTGTCCGCCGGATCAAACAAGCCGAGCCGGAACCGCGTCCACAAAGTGTAAGCCAAGGCCTGATCAATTTCCTTTTCAGTGACGAGTTTCTTTTGCACCGCCCGCACCAAGGCATTGTAGTCTCCGCCACAACAAAGATTGCACCCCGCCTTGATCGCGGCGGCGGCGGCTTCTTCCGAGGTGGTCACGTAATGATGCTGCCCTGTTCCCCAAATATCGTGAATGGCATCGCAATCCGAAACGACGTAGCCTTCAAACCCCCATTGCTTCCGCAGCAGATCGTTAAGCAGAAATGGGTTCGCGCAACAAGGAACGCCGTTGACCGAGTTGTAAGCCCCCATAACTCCAGCCACTTTCCCTTCGCGCACCACCCGTTCAAATTGCGGCAGGTAGGTGTCAAACAGGTCGCTTTCCGAAACCTGGGCATCGAACCGGTGCCGATCGGGTTCCGGGCCGCTATGGACCGCGTAATGTTTCGCACAAGCCATCGCCAGCATGTAGTTGGGGTCGTCACCCTGAATGCCCTTGACGAACGCAACGCCGATCTCTCCCGTGAGATAGGGATCTTCGCCGTAAGTCTCCTGGCCGCGACCCCAGCGTGGATCACGGAAAATGTTGATATTGGGCGTCCAGAAAGTCAGGCCATACCACCATTTGGAATCACCATTGTGCCGGGCAACATAGTCGTTGAACTTGGCGCGGCCTTCGATGCCGATGGCGGTTCCTTCCTGATGCAGCAATTCAGGATTCCAGGTGGAAGCCCCGCCAACCGGCTCAGGGAACACCGTGGCAACGCCGTTATTCGCGACGCCGTGCAACGCTTCATTCCAATAATTATAGGCCGGCAGCCCAAGCCGTGAAATGCCGGGCGCGTCGTTCTGTAACTGCGCGATCTTCTCGGCCAGCGACAGGCGGCGAATCAAGTCGTTCGCGCGCGCAGGCAATGGCTGCGTCGGATCACGCCAGATGGGCGGCTCGGAAATCTCCGGCACATGCACCGCAGCCGCGGAAAAGACGTCAGCCATTTCCGAAGCGCAGAACGCAACGACGGATGCGCCAGCGGCGTTCTTCACCTCGAAAGTGTTGAACTTCGCCGCGTCCCGGCTCGCCGAAAAAGAAACCGTCAACGGCCCTTTGAGCGAATCATCCGTATGCTCAACCGTACCGGTGATGTAACAGGCCTTCTTTGCGCCGCCGGCAGTGGTGACGATGTCGAAGTCCTTCGCCAGCGAAGTCTCACCGGAAGTCACGCTGAAAATCCGTTCCCCTGGAGCACTTGCCCAAGTTTCGGCCTCGCCGATGCTGACGGTATATTTGCCGGCGGGCAAATGCGCGATGGTCACGGTGAAATTCTTCCCGTAGATTTCTTCGCGAAAAAGCGCGGCGTTGGCGCCAGCACCTTCGATGGTGACCGTCTCGGCGTCCTTGCGATGCGCAAAGTCGCCGCTAATGCTCACCTGTTGGCCACAGGTGGCGCATCCTTCGTCCGCCGCAAACACCACGGGCACACCCGCGAAAAACGTCAGAGACAAAACTGCGAACGCCGCGAAAACAACACTGAAGCTGCGGAGTTTGGCAACGGCGGTCTGCCACCACGGACGCCGGAATTTACGGCCAGGTTCTATGTTTTCCACTTTGAGCGGGAACAGATCAGAGAGTGGGATGATAAGGTTCATGGTTTTGTCAAAAAGTGAATGTGTGTTTCATGTCGAAACAATTATTTTGCAACGGCTGCCCTCTTCGCCTCGGCAATTACCGCGTCGAAGGCTGGCTTCGGTTGATCGCTGGTGTTGAACAACAGTGGATGGCCGCTGGCGCGCCAGGAAACACCATCATTTACGCCCCAAAAAGTCACGACCTTCACGGAATGGCGATGCTTTAGAAACGCCCGAAAAAGGCTGCCATACTGATTGGCAAGTTGCTGGTCAGCGTCATTTATCAATCCGCCCTGGGTGGTTTCGGCGTTGCTCGCGATATCGGCTCCGGTTTCGCGCTGGCCGCCTCGCGCACCGTTGACGTCAAGTTCGGTAATGTGAATCGGCAGGCCAAGCATCTCCAACTCCGTCAGCGCCCGGTCTTCAGCCTCGAAGCTTGGCGATGAAACGCTGACATGCGTTTGCGAACCAATGGCCATGACCGGGACATGCCGCTCTTGCAGCGACTTGATCAAGGTGATGAGTTTGCGGCGCTTGGTTGGGTTCTCCAACGAATAGTCGTTGTAACGCAAGATTGCGTCCGGATCCGCTTCGTGGGCATATTCAAACGCCTTGTCGATGAAATCCGGTCCAATGATTTGCAACCAGAGCGAATTCCGCAGAATGTTCGTGCCCCCGTCGTCGATCGCCTCGTTCACGACATCCCAGACTTTGATTTTACCCTTGTACCGCCCCACAACGGTGTGAATGTGATCGCGCATCCGCTCGAGTAATTCCTCGCGTGACGCCCGAGGGCCGTTGTAACCAAAGCCACGGCGGCCAATTCCGTGGCCAAATCTGCCCCGGTCAGGGATATTGGTTCCCCCCATATTGGTCTCGGCCATGAACCCGGGCGCAGTCAGGCCAACCGGGGGAGGATTCGTGCCCGCAAACACCCAGTCTGGAGTCTGGCTATGCCACACGAGCGTGTGCCCAACAATGTACAAGTGATTGCTCAGACCAAAATCCACATACGCATCAGCCGGGCCAAAATCATAGCCGTTTGCGCCTTGCCGCGGATGGATGAGCGCCCACTTTAAATCGTTTTCCGGAGCAATTTGATTGAACTGCTCGTTCACCAGAGCAATGTCCTTGTCCACCTGCTCCAGGTTTCGGTTGGCGAAGCCAGCACCAACTGCGCCCAGGGCAACGCTACGGTTGATGGCCACACCAACATAGAAATCCTCTTGGCAGGCGTCCTTGAGGGTGGACGCGTCCGCGGGCCAAGTCCTTGGCGCAAGGGCGAGAGATACCACTGTAAGCAAGCCGAGATACACGTTATAGGTCTTCATGGGAATGGGGTTTGGACACAATTGGTTAACCGCTATTTGACCTCCAGTGCGTAGATGTTCACACTGAAACGGGGAATCATGAGTGATTCGGGCGTCGAATCCACCACCGAACCGTTGATATCCGGGTTTTGGCCATCGGCGGTCCCGGACGCAAGCCGCCACAAGGTACCTTTGCCAGACAAATCGGCGCCCACAAATTTGAGTTTGAGTGGCTGTTCCGCGTCGGTGGGATTCAGAACCGCCACCGTGAGCGCGCGATGATCTTCGGTCCAAGCCGCGACGACATCCAGCGGAAACGTATCGCTACCGGCGTTGATCACCGGCTGCTCGCCGCCGGGCGGATCGGTCGGCTTGGGCTGCGGTGAATTGCCCGTGATGGCGAGGGGAATCGTGCCGAAATGGTCGCGATAGATTTTGAACACGAGCGCGTTACTGTTCAGCGAATTGGTCGGGCCGTCATGGGTGAGCAGGGAGGTGGCAAACGTGAAGGCCGCCATCTGGAAAATGTCACTATGGCGGAACATTTCATGGAACGCCCACGCAAACGCCGGATACACGGGATACTTGCCGCCCATGTAGGCCCACTCGTCAATGTTCAACGGCTTCGGGTTGGCGGCGAGTTGAGGAAAAATCTTTTCGTAGTCCTGATACTCCTCGTATTTGATGCGGACATGGTTGGCCGGACGCCGCATCCAGTCCGTAACCGGTTCGTTCGGATCGTTTGGCACCTGCTTGCCCTCGGCGAAACTGAAGTGCGTGGCCCCGAAGTTGTAAAAGTGATCGCTCATGATTTCGAAATTGTTGAAACAATTCGAGAACAGCATGCCGCTCCAGTCACCGGGAGACAGGTAAGGTGGCACGAGATTGGTGCCCAGATTCAACGACTCCTTGGAACCCGTCATGGTGTCCGGCATGGCGCCACTGGCGATGAGCTTGATGCTCGGATCCACCTTCCGCATGGCCTTGGCAAATTCGTTGTGCTTGAAGGCAAACTGGTTTGGCTTCATGGCGCCATACTGGTAGCTGATGCCCCACATTTCGTTACCGACGCCCCAGAACTTCACGTGGTACGGTTCCGGATGGCCATTGGCCGCGCGCTGTTTGCCCATGGGCGTGGCGACATCACCGTTGCAATACTCCACATACTCCGCCGCCGACCACGCATCGCCGGTGCCGGCGTTGACCGTGATGTATGGTTCCACCTCGAGGAGTTGGCAGAGTTTCATGAACTCATCGGTGCCGACGTCGTTCGGTTGAAGCGCGCGCCAGACCGGGTCGAAAACCGGCGGACGTTTGTCCGGGTCGCCGATCGCATTGCGCCATTCGTGAGCGGAAACGAAGTTGCCGCCGGGAAAACGATAAACGCCGGAGCGCAAACTCTTAAGCGCGGCAATCGAATCGGGACGGAAGCCGTCAAGGTTGTCCGCCGGCATCAGCGACACCGCGCCAACATGGAATGAGCCGGTGCCGGTGCCGATGATTTCAACGCGCGCCGCGCCGGAATTCTCGGCTGTGAATGAAAAGGGCAATTCCTTGTAGTCCGCGCTCAAATTGCCAAGTGAAACGGTCTGCCCCGAGGCACCGGAGTTGGTGCCCCAGACAATATTGATGGAAACCTCCGCGCTGGCATCGCCGGCCAGCGCAATGCGGCCCTGGTATTCGATGCCTTGTGTGAACTTGACGCCGGTCTGGCGGAGACCTCGAGTTTCGGAACCGGCGAGCTTGATCAGCGGCGTGTGGTCGCCAACAAATGGATTGTTCGTATCCATAACCACCGAATCAACCGGACCGATCGGATTCCAGCGCCCCGCCCCGGCACCGCGCCTGCGCCCGCCAAATCCACCCGGTGCCGGGCTGGCGTCGTCCGCCGGCCTGGGCTGGACAGCGTAATAAAATTTCCGGTCGTCCAGCATTTCGCTCCAGAGGCCGGAATAAATCAGGTTGCCGGCTTGCTCGATAAATTGGCCATAAAGATAGGGCGAGATAGGCATCCCGGCGCTCGTCGCGTCCACGATCGCAATGACCGGCTGATGGGCGGGCGCTTGCGCCATCGCAGAGAACGCGGTAAGCAGCAGCAGTGGCGGTAAATATCTTGTTTTCATCTTGTCAGTTCATTGGCGGTCACATCATCAAAGCTTTTCAATCAACGGTCTTCCATTTGAAACACACGCCGTTCTTGCGCGCCGGGCTTGGGCCGGCCGCTGTTGCCGTGACGGGACCAGGTTCGTTCGGTTTCGTGGCCAGATAGCGGTGGTTCACCAAAGACATGAACGCGGTATCGCCGCGCATGAGGTTGATCCACAGGAACGATTCGGCCTCGCCCGGTGTCTGGCCAGTGAAGTCCCTTATGGTGACGTCCTGTTCCCCGGCCGAAACAAAGCGGCCACTGGCCGTTTGCAGGGCCACGCAGCCTTTGCCCAAATCAACCACTTTGAATTGCATGCTCTTCGCGGGCAGGTTGTTGGCTATGGGAAGGTTGACGAGCAGATTGCTCTGCGCATCGGCAGCCAGCACGCTGCCATCCGCGCCGCTGGTCAAAGTAACCGTCTTGCCCGTTGGAATCTCGCGCTCGATCCCGCGGGCACGTGGCTCCTCGACCGTGTAGTTGTCAAAGTCGGCAAAGCCGCCGGGTTGACCTGAGGTGTTGAAATTGAACAAGGCCGGACGAACGCCTTGAAAGGTGGTTAACTGGAAAGACATGGTGAACGGTTTGCCCACCGGCGCAAATTCCTTGCCATCCGCGCTCCAACTGAAAACGGCCTGGTCGTTGTCAAAGTTGCAATGCACGCGCAACCACAGATGACCCGGCGGATTGGTTGCCCCGCTGACCAGCGCTTGGCTGATCGGAGCAGCGACTCCCCCCGGGCCGCGGTGTCCGCCGACTGTGCCTTGAACCATTTGCAGCAACGTGCCCTCAGCATTTTTAACCACGCCAATCCAGGCATACGGTGCACTCAACAAGGCCAATCCCGCGGCGTCGCCAGTCAGCAACCCGGTGGTGTCCAATTCCACCGCCACGTCGGATTCCGGTCCGGGCGGGCGCTGACAAAGGCTGTTGCGAGCGTGAAAAAAATCGTTCGCGGGCAATGAATGCAGACGCAATACGCCGGGCTTTTCCGTCAGTGACCACTTGGTATCATCAGGGACGTGATTCCACTGCCAGTGCGGGTTCATTTTACCGTTGGCAAAATTGTCATCCGGAACGTAGGTCGGCATGGGTTGCTGGGTGAATCCAGTGTCGGGCTTATGCCAAGTGTTGGGCGCCCTGCGCAAATTGCCCGGCAGCCCGATGAGCGGAAAACCGTCGTCCCAAGTGATTGGAACCAGGGAAATCATGCGCCCAGCACTGCCGTGATCAGACATGATGGTGCACCACCACTCACCCGCCGGAGTATCACACATGCCTCCCTGATGCAGCGTTAGTCCGCGGTCATCTGGTCCCGCGCGAAGCGGCGTGGCCACGGTCACGCCGAGAGATTCGCCCTCGACCATGTGGGTGATCTTCCACGGGCCGTCAATGGAATCAGCCACGGCAACCATCTGATCCACTGTACCGCCGGGAATGGCTGAGAGGTCAACATACTTGCCCTTGATTTTGTAGAGGTGATGGCCTTCACCCATTTGCCCGGTGAGATGGTGAACGGGAGCATTGGTGGCAAACGACCTCAAGTCTGCCGACAGCTCTTCGATGGGATAGGGGCTGCCGCCCCCGGAGATGATGAAAACCTTGTCGAAGTCGTCATCAAAAAGGACTGACATGTCGTGCCGGTTAGGAAGCTGATTGTGCTCCCAAGGTCCATAAATGGACTGGGATCGAAAAACGTGAAGCCCCCCCCCGTTGACGTTGCACATAATGAAGAACATGCCCTTGTGATAGCGAATGCACGGCGCCCAGATACCGCCGCCGTAGATATTCCCGCCTTCCAGACGATAAGCCGGGCCAAGATCGAGCCGGTTGGTGCAATAGCCGATCAATTCCCAGTTCACCAAGTCCTTGGAGTGTAGAATTTCCACCGCCGGGTTCATGTGCATGGTGGTGCCAACGAGGTAATAATCATCGCCCACGCGGATGGGATCCGGATCCTCAAACTCGCCGTAAAACAATGGATTTGAGTACGTGCCATTCCCGTTGTCGGCGGTCCAATGTTGGGTTGCCGCCAGCGGCACGCCAGAGGCCTCCGGCGGCGCCGCTTGGGCCAATAACGTGCTGCCGGCGAACAGCGTTGTGAGAAAGCAACGCAAGAGAGCGGCTTTGGGCATGGTTCTAAAATTATTCTTCTGCGGCAAATCCGCAAAAGTCGTCGATGACCAACCAGTTTTCTTCATTGTCTTTTCAATGTTGTTTCAGCCAACCATCAGCATCATGGAAATTTCACGACCGTTGCCTGACCGTCGAAATCAATCGTCCGCGGTTCGGCGAGCGTCTCGGCAGCACCGGCGTTCTTGCCCGGGGCGGCCAGTACGATATTGAGCTTGCGCGTGGCTACCATGCCGGGAAACGAGCCTTGGCGCGCGCCAATTTTCAGTGTCTTCGCGCCTTCGTTCCAAACGAGGTCGTAGGTGGCGCGCTGGCCCTGCTCATAGTTGTAAGTTTCGTTGTCATCCTCATAGATCGTGAATTTCGCGTCGGCGCCGGGGTAAATGCGGATTTCGTAGGCCGCTTCGGGATTTTCCGTGGCATATTGCACAACCGGTCCCATCGGCACAATTGATCCCGCGCGCACATAGAGCGGAAGGATGTCCAGCGGGCAATCCCGCTTGACTGTCTGGCCGCCGTTGAAACGTTGATTGGTCCAGAAATCGTACCAATCCGTGCCCGGAGGCAAGTAGGTCTCCATGGTGGTATTGAGTTCTCGCTTCGTATTCGCCATGGCCCGCAAATCACTCGGGGTGCGCCAGCCCAGACGGAAGTAGCGATCCAGTGTACCTTGGTGAAACTCCGCTTTCACGGATACTTTCTGTCCTTTGGCAAGCGTGACCTTCCCGCCTCGGTAACGCTTGGGGCCGAAGCCCCAGTCTTCAGCAATAAGTTTGCCGTCCAGATAAAGCCGGCCCCCATCATCATATTCAACGCCAAACTCGTACTCGCCGTCCTCGGGCGCCGTGATGGTGCCTTCCCAACGGGCGGAGAAATTATCAAAACCGGTCAGCCCGGGCGGCGGATTGGCCAGTGGTGGTCCGGGCCAGTTGTGTTCCACCCTCGCATCAATTGTCTTCCCGGCCGGCTTTTCAAAGTCCGTGCCTTCAAAATACTGCACCGCCAGCCCCGGTTGGCCGTCCGGCGTCGTCAAAGCTTCGGTCGGAATGGTGGCCGGTGGCGGATCGCCCACATGGAACATCGGGCGGGTGATGGGGTGTGCCAGGAAAGCCGGACCGAACATGAAGGCATCGTCAACGTGCCGCACATTCTGATCATCCGGGAAGTCCATTGGCAGGCCGCGCATCATCGTGTAGCCATTGGCGGTGCTCTGCCACGCCAATGAATATATGTAAGGCAGTAGCTCATAGCGCAGGTTGGCCATGCCCAGAAGAGACCGATAAATATCGGGCGCCAGGGTCTTAAAAACGTACGGCTCACGTTCCACGCTCGTACCGTGAATGCGGTAGATGGGATTAAAAATCGCGAATTGATTCCACCGCGCGTAAAGTTCCTGCCATTCCAGGTTCTTCTCGCCGCCGGGATAGTTCACAAAAAATCCCCCCGTGTCCTGCGTCCAATAAGGCAGGCCGGACATGCAAACATTGATGCCGCCGGCAATCTGATTGCGCAACGTCAGCCAACTCGCGGTGGTATCGCCCGACCACGGCAACGCGGCGTATCGTTGTTGACCGGTGAACGCGGAACGCGTCAGCGTCAAAACGCGCTGGTTGCTGGTGGCGCGCTGGCCTTCGTAGGTGCCCTTGGTCGTCAACAGGCTGTAGGGGTTCAAATAGCAGGTGAAATCGCCCATGGCGTTGGTGCCCAGCGACTTGATGTCCGCTTCCACCTTGATGGGATCGTGACAAGCACTGTCCACTTCCACCTCGGTCCCGTCCATCCACAACGCATCCACACCGACGTCAAGCAGTCCGCTTTTGATGTACTTGAAGTAAATCGCGCGACCGTCGGGACTGTAGGCGTCGTAAATGCGGGCCTTCTTTGAAATCCAGTGCAGCGGTGTGAAGCGCAGTCCTTTTGAATCCAATTCGTGAGCCAATTCGGTGTCATTTCCGATGGAGGGCCAAATGGAAATCATCAGCTTCATGTGCAGGTCGTCATGGAGCGTTTTGGTCATGGCGGCCGGGTCAGGATAGCGTTCCTTATTCCAAATCATGCCGCTCCAGGTCCCATCCTTGTCGCTGCCCCAATACTGCCAATCCTGCACCATGTAATCGAGCGGGAAGCCCTCCTGGCGAAAGGTCCGCGCCACTTCGAGCACCCGAGCCTGCGTCTGGTAACGCTCCTTGCTCATGAACAAGCCAAACGCCGCTTTCGGATACATGGGCGCCGCGCCGGTCAATCGACGATACGCCGCGATCACCCCGTCCAAATCATTGCCAGCCATAAAATAATAGTCCATTCCCGCCGGCGCGCTTTCCGCCCAAAACGAGGCGCCATTCGTTCCATCTTCGAAAAACATCTTTGAATAAATATCCATCATGATGCCGTAGCGCCGGGTGGAAACCATCAACGGAACCACCATCCCGATATTAGTCTGCACCATCCTCACCTTCTTTCCCCGGTAATCCATATAAGACTCATTATATTGGCCGAGCCCGTAAAGCGATTCGTCAGGCGACAGGAGAAAAGTCTGTCTCACTTCATAGGTCGGCGCGTTGGAGATAAGCACCTTTTTCAGCTCGAAATCATCCGACTTTTCGCGCACAATTTCCTCGCCGTCAGCGCGGAGAAAAGTCAGCGCCCCCGTCCCTTTATCAATGACGATCTGCAACTTGGGGGAAATCACCCTGATGGACTCGGCCCCCTCCAGCACATCAAACGCCACCGAAGCGGGATGGGCCACCACCACAATGCTGGGTTGCTTCGTGAACGCTTCGCCCCGGCTCGCATTCACGCGAACCGTGTCAGGCCCGTAAAAGATTACATTCTTCGTTATGCCCCCGGCCCAAACCTGAACGCCGCTGGCCAAGCGCACATAGGAGAATCCGCTGGCGGAGGCGGGAATCACCGCTTGCAATTGTCCCGCCCGGTCCAACCCGGTGGGTTCGGCCCTCATGACCTGGGCGCCTAAAAGCAAACCCACAGCCAACGATCTGGCCAACACGACACCCAAAACCGCAAGCGACAGCCGGTCAGCGCAAAACCAGCGGATATGATTATTCTTCAAGGTTAATGGTTATTTTGAATTATTTTGCCACCCGATAGAAAGTCGAACTGACATCACCAAGCGGCAGCGAAATCTGCCATCGGCCGTTGCTGATCTGCGGCGCGGAGTTGCTCACATTAGTCCAACCGCCCGAAGCCAAGTTCGTGCATGATTGCAACGTGAAGCCAGCGTTGGCCAGCGGCCACGACAACGTCAAAATCGTCCCTGTCAACACCACGTTGATCGGGGGATTGTTTGTGCCCAACAATTGATTGGGTCCCAGCGAGTCCGTGGCCGCCACTTCGGCGCTGTTCAGAGCTTGGTTGTAAATGCGAAGTTCTTTAAGCGTCCAATTCAAATAGGAGTCGCCGGTGTAGAGCGAACGCCCAATGTAAGCAAACTGGTTGCCGACTGAACTCAATGAATCCGTTACGCCGGTGAACGTGGAAGCCAGCACCCCGTTGGTGTAAACACTGATGGTGCCGGCGGGACTGTTGAACACGCAGGTCAGATGCAGATTGGTCGCCAACCCCAAGGACGAAGCCAGATTCCCGCCCTGCTCGCCATGGTAGCCGGGGTCCACGGCGCTGATGGCGGTGCGCGCCAGATTGGGATTAAAAAACACATAGTCATAACCGTTGCCGCTGCCGTCAGTATTTCCGATAGCGAACAAGTAAACGGCCGGCGGCGACGTGTTGGCGCCAGAGATGCCCGGAACCCACATCTCAATAGTGGCTGCTGTGTAATTGCTCAAGATGCCGCCCGGCAAATTCAGATACTGATTGGCGTCCAACGAAAAGGACAATTGGCCGTTGGTGAAGGTGCCGCCATTGGGCAGCGTGCCGTTCCACACCGGACCGCCCACGGAATCCGCGACGGTCGTGCCATTGGTCTCGCTGAAACTATAGCGATGAAATAGCGGGCCGTAAGCGGGCGACACCGTCGCCGCCGAGGCTTGCGCGCTGTTCGCCGTTTCATTGGCGCCGGCAACCGCGTTGACCACATAGTAATACATCGTGCCGCCGGCCAGGCCAGTGTCATTGTAATTTGTCAATGTTATACCGCCGGCGACAACGGTGTAGGGACCGCCATTAGTCAACGAACGCATTACAGCATAACTCGTCGCATTGCTGAGCGCACTCCACGCCAAGTTGATTTGGCTGGTGGAAACTGGCGTGGCAATCAACCCAGTGGGACCCGGCACGGTCATCCAAAGCACCAGGGCGTTTGCATTGCCTGAATTGACAGCGTCGCCGGAACTGTCGCCGGGCAGTTGCTCAATGAACGTCTCGGTGGAACTCAATGCCGTAAATGTGCCCGTCACATAGGAGTTGCCGCCCATCTGCCAGGTCGGGGAAACGTCTATGATCACTTTCGGATCCGTCAAATACGCTTGGCGGAGGTTTTCAGGGGAGCGATCATCCAGTCCGAAGAACCGCACCGTATAAAACGCTCCGGGCTTGAGGTTGTTCAGGGTGATGGTCTTGGGGCCGCTATCATAATTGAATTCGTTGAGCACGGCGTTGAAGTTTGCGTTGCCAGTGTTGCCGTTAAAGGCGCCGGTGGCGGTTCCGGTTCCGGTGGCGGTTGCCACCGACCCGTCGGACGTGAAATTGATCCGCGCGCCATTGGTCAGCGCCACCGTGTAGGCGGTACCGCCAAAAGTTGCCGCGCCAGCCAGCGCCTGTCCCGCAGGCGACGCCAGTGTCGCCTCGGCAGTGGTGATGGATACGGGTGCCGACCAAGTGAAATTGGTCGCGGCAAACGAAAGCGTCGATCCCGGCGCGCTCACGTGGTCAAACATTGCCGTGCATATTTTTAAACCGCTGTGGGAACAGACCGCCAATCCGACATATTCGGTTCCCTTCATGCTGACCGTTGTTGTCCCCAGTGCAGTCCAGATCTCTCCGTTTGTGGAATAATAGCCAGTGAACGTGCTGTCGTTTTGCGTCAGCGCCACCCAACAGGGCACGGCCAGATTGGTCACGTTATTGGCAACGCTTCCCAAGGCGCCGCCGGTTGGGCGGTATTCCCATGCCACGCCGTTGCTCGGCGTCGTGCCGATAAAAACATTGGCCGCGCTGGCATCCAAACTATCCCGGATCATCAACCCGGCTTCCGACCACGGATCGGTGTTCTGCTGGGAACTGACCCGCGCAACCAGCAGGCAATTCCCGCTGTTGGTCGCATAAACAAACCGAAATGCGTCGAGCGCGCTCGCGGTAACGTTTCCAGACGCGGTGACGGTGAACACACCGTTGGTGTAACTCTCGCTGCCGTTGATTTTCACGGGACCAATGTCCTGGGCCGTCCATGGCGGCGGCACGTTGGCCGCCGGGGTCGCGCTGACCTGGACCGAGTTCTCGCCCTGGCCGCCGATGTTTTCTGTCGTCACTACGTAGTAATATGTCGTGCGCCCCGGCAAGTCAGCGTCGATGTAGTTCGTCCCGCTTGTGCTGCCGACCGTCACGTATGGGCCGCCGCTACTGGTGGACCGCCCGATGTCGTAATCCGCCGCGTTGCTGGCAGCCAGCCAGTTCAACGTTACCCGCTCAACCCCCGCGATCGCCGTCAGTCCCGTCGGCGCGGACGGCACGAACAAACTGCCGGCGCAGGTCGCGCTGTAGAACGTCACCGTGCCGGAGCGGGAGTTATTATTGTTGCAATACGCCAGTCCCGCGTAATTGGTGAACCCCATGCGGTTCGTCGCCGTCCCCAACTGGGTCCAGTTCGCGCCATCCACCGAATAGTACCCCATCAACACGTTCCCGCTCTGTGCCAGCTTCACCCAATACGAAGCGCCCAAGCCGGTCACGCTGTTGGAACTGCTGCCGCCGCCGTCGCTCGAACGGAATTGAAAAACCAACCGATTGCCTGGCATCACCCCGATAAAGGCGTTGGCCGCGTTGGCGTTCAAACTGTCGCGGACCATCACACCGCCCTTCGCGTTCGCGCTTGTGGTTCCCTCCGCGCTGACCCGCGCAATGATGGCGCAATTGGTGCCCACCGGCTGATAAACAAAATGGAACGCGTCGGTCGTGCTCCCGATGTCGTTTCCGGACGCGAGCAGGGCGAACATGCCGCCTTCGTAAACCGCGCCACCGGCGACCCCCACGGACCCCATGTCCCGCTGCTGCCAGGGCGGAGGCACGCCACCCATGGCGCTGACCGCGCCGGACACATGGGAGAAATTGTTCCAGCCGTAGGATTTTCCGGAGACCACAATGCTTCCGCTTGATCCCAGGTTGAAAGCGGAAAGATTGGTGCCGCTGGCCGCACTGCCGTTGACTTTTTGCAGCGTGCCAATCAGGTTGAATACCAGATTGCTGCACCACCCGCCATAATTGTTTATTGCGGGTCCCCAGGTTGGCAAACCAAAGACATGGACATCGGCGTTGCCGCCCAGCCAGTTCAAGGTGACGTTGACGTCCCCGGAATCGTAGAAAGTCATGCCGCCGGACACGTTCCAACCCAACCCCATCCATCCGCCGGTAATCGGGCCGGTATTGGTAACGTAGCAATGACCGCTGCTGTTGCCGTCGTTATACATGCCCAACTCGATAGCCCATGTCTGGCTGGAATAGATGATGCCCGAATTGTCAATGCGCATGTCGCCAACGTCGCTGTCCTGTTCCAGCCACACGCAAACGCCGTTGTTGGTTTCGGAAAACGTCCCGCTGTTGTAGAAGGAAACGTCGGCGTTGTCTGCGCCGATGTAGGAGCAATCAACCTCCCCGTGGGAACCCGGGGTCATGCCGGTGGTGACCAGGCCGGTATTCCGGAAGGTCACCGGAGAGCCCTCCCCCCATTCGGCGGCTGGTCGGCCGCTGTTGGTGACGGATGTGCCGCCAGTGGCGTAGGAAACCAGCGTGCCGTTGTTTTCCAGGTAGAGGGCGCAACTACCGTCGGTGCAATAGGCAAACATGTCCACGGCATCCGAGTTGCATTGATTGGCCGTGTCCCCTTGCACGCCTCCGGTGGCGGTCGCCGTGATCGTACCGTTATTGACGATGGAGGCCAATTGCCCCGCCTGAACGCCTGCCACATCGTATGCGCCGATGGCGCTGATTGTCGCACCGGCATTATTGGTGAGAGCGAGAAACCCGGAGTTCTGATACACTCCATACGCATCGCCATCGTTATCCTGGAATTCCGCATTGATTGTGCCCGAATTGTTGACCGTGACGTTCTGGATCGTATAAATTCCCGCCGCTATCCCCTGGCCAGAACCCGTGACAATGCCTTGAATCGTTGCGCCCGACTCGTTAATGATGGCGGCCCCGTCGCTGCCGTCATCCAGCAAGCCCACTCCATAATAGTAATTCCCGGAACTAGCGGTCAGATCACCGGTGTCTGCGGGCAATGCGGAGGTGTTGTAACTCAGCGCCCCGGAATTGGTGAGAGTCGTCGAATGGCTGATCCAAGTGTTGCCATAAAAGTAATCGCTGCCGCCATACCATGGCGAGTACTCGACGCCTGAAAACGACGCGTGCGCGGTCGATGCGAACAGGGCGCACAGCGCCGCCAGGAACCCAACCTTCAGAACATAGTGTTTTAGGCAGTGCCACCAGCAGCCTGCCGGCGGAAGCCCGGCCGGTCGGCTTGGACATTCAGTTGCATTTGACTGCATGACGTTCGACATTTGGCTCACTTGTTTCAATGCGCCAACCGGTAAAACACCCCCGGGGCATAGTCGGGCAGAGGCGCGTTAACCCACCATTGGTTGCTGATGATCTGCGCCGCAGGCGACGTCATGTTCACCCAGTTGCCCGCCGCCAGATTCGTGCAGGACTGCAAGCCCCACCCCACCGAGGCCGCCGGCCAGCAAAACAAGAGATTCGTGCCTGTCTGAAAAATCACCAGGCCGGGCGGCGCTTGCGGGGTGGCGCCAACCGGCGCGCAATCGGCGCTTTCACCGGCCAGGTTCAGCGCCGAGACCACATAAAAATAGCTGACGCCATTGAGCAGACCGGTGTCGGTGTAATTGGTCGTGGCCACATTCGCGATGACCGCATAGGGTCCGCCACTGTTGGTGGCGCTCTTCACATTATAGCTGCTGGCGCCGCTGGCGGCGGTCCAATCCAAAGTCACCTGCGCGTTGCCCGCGGTCGCGCTCAGGCTGCCTGGCGCCGCCGGCACCGCCGGCCAATTGGGCCCCGTCACATGGTCGAAGGTGGCCCGGCACAAATCCGAGTTATTATGAGCGGTGACCGCCAAACCAATATACGCGGTGGAAATATTGGTTAACGTCGTGCTGCCGACCTGCGTCCAGGTGTTGCCATTCGCCGAACCGTAACCGGTGAAAGTGTTGCCGCTCCGCACCAGTTTGACCCAGTATGGCGCGTTGGCACTGGCCGTGTTGTTGTTACAACTGCCGCCGTCGCTCGAACGGTATTGCCAGGTCACGCCGTTGCCCGGCGTCACCGCAATGAACGCGTTGGCCGCGCCTGGATTCAGGCTGTCACGGATCATCACCCCGGCTTTCGACCATGGATCAATGTCTTGCACCGCGCTGACTCGCGCCGCCCAGGTGAAATTCCCGCTATTCGTCACAAAAACAAAACGGAAGGCGTCAGCCGAATTCCAGATGTCGTCCCCAGACCCCGTGACCGTGAACACACCGTTAGTGTAACCCGCGCCGCCCCAAATGCCCACGCTGCCAACGTCCTCCGTCATCCATGGCATAGGCACATTGACCGTTGGGATCGCGCTGGCCGACGCCGAATTTCCGCTCTCGCCCGCGAGATCGTTCACCGCCGAAACGACGTAGTAATACTTGGTGCGGCCCACCAACCCGGTGTCGGTATAGTTCGTGGTGGTGACATTGGCGACATTGGTGAAGGGCCCGCTACTGGCAGTGCTCCGTTTCACATTGTATCCGGTGGCGTTGCTGGAGGCGTTCCATTGCAACACCGCCTGCTCGACACCCGCAGTGGCGGTCAAACCGGCCGGCGTCGCCGCCTGCGACGGTGCCCAACCCGGCCCGGTCACGTGATCAAACGTCGCCGTACTCAGGGTGCAAGCGTCATGGCTGCTGTCCGCCAAACCAACATAAGCGTTGGTTGCCATGGCGAACGTCGCGGTTCCAACCTGCGTCCAGCTCACGCCGTCCGGCGAACAGGATCCGGTGAACGTGTTTCCGTTGCGCACCAGCTTGACCCAGTAAGGCGCGCTCCGGTTTGCCACACTGTTGGAGTTGCTGCCGCCACCATCGCTCGCACGGTGTTGAAAAATCACTCCGTTGCCCGGCGTCACTCCGATAAAGGCGTTGGCCGCGCCGGGATCCAGGCTGTCACGGATCATCACGCCGGCTTTCGACCACGGGTTAATGTCCTCAACCGAGGCCGAGGTAACTCGGGCAATGATGGTGCAATTGTTGGTCGCGGCCAGTTGGACAAAACGGAATTGGTCGGACGGACTCCAGATGTCCGCTCCGCATCCAGCCACCGTGAATATGCCGTTGGAGAAACTCGCCCCGCCGGCCACTCCCCCTGCCCCGATATCCTGCGTCAGCCACGGGCCAGGCACAGCAACCGCCGGCGTCACACTGGCCTCGGCCGAATTGGTGCTCTCGCCCCCCATGTCCAACGCCGACACCACGTAGTAATAAGTCGTGCCACCAATCACCGTCGCACCACCGACGACTCCGACGTCGGCATAGTTCGTCCCCGCCACCGTGGCGAGGGTGGTGTACGGTCCGCCGCTGGTGGTGGCCCGTTTCACGTGGTAACTGGTGGCATCGGCGGCGGCCGTCCATTTCAATGCCGCCCGCTCGACACCCGCCGTGGCCACCAAACCGCCCGGTACGGCCGGCGGAGCCGGGAGGTTGCTAAAATTGAATTCCCACCACTCGATATTGAACAGGTAGCCGCTGCCGCCGGTGAATTTCAGATACAAATCATGCAACCCGGTAATGCCGCTGACTGAACACGACTCGGTCACCCAAGTCTGCCAACCGCCGGTTCCCGTCACGGCGCAGGTTCCCGCCAACGTTCCGTTGGTGCCATCCAGGCGGATTTGAATGTTCCCGCCACTGGCTGCCGAGGCGACCCGGGCCACAAAATTAGTGACCGTGCCGCTGCCGAAATCCACGTTGTTGAAGACCAGATAATTCCCATTCTGAATCGTTCCAACGTCCTCCCCGCCGCCGCCGGTGTCGCTGCAAGTTTCAGGCACCACTCCCCCGCCCTGCCCGTCGAAATTCACCGCCTCGTTCTGCAAATTGGCGGCACTCGGAACCGAAGGATCGCTAATCCCGGCGGCGTCTGCCATTTGGAGAAAGTTCCACATGGCGGGGCTCCACACGCCCGCATCATGGCCCGCCCCCAAAACAGGCAACCAGCCATGGGGAATATCGTTGGAAACGCAAAAATCATGGATCGCCTGGTTGCCAGGATAAAAACCATCCCAATCCGCGGTCCCGCAGGAAAGTAGCAGCGTTTTCATGACCTGCTTGGCTTGGGCTCCGTTATTCGGGAAAAGAGTGCTATTCGAATCTATGATGTATACACAGGCGGAAGTGGGGCTGATATGGTGGAAGGTGGCCAGATTCTCACACCCGATGTCGAACGTATATCCACCGCCCCAAGAATAGCCGTACACGCCCCGGTGATCGGCGCCTGGAATAGTGGAGTAATGTGAATCCATGTAGGGGATGACGCAGTTGATCGTATCCGCGCTGGGACTCCCGTTGATTTGATCGTTCACCGCCACAATGATCACCGGCCTGATTTTCCCCTGGCCAATGAGATTATCGGCAATGGCTCCCGCATAAACGCACCAATCGTCGAAGATTGTGTCTATGCCGGTGCTGATGCCCTGATAGGCGTAAATGACGCCATACTTTTGCTTCGTATTATAGCCCGCTGGCGTGTAAACCATCATCTGCTCGTTGGTCCCATACACGGAGGAATAGTAGGTGATGGTACTAACCGAGCCCGCCGGGTAAACGCCCACCTGTTCATAATCTGCCGGCGGCATAATGGGGAACGGTTGCGCCATCACACTTGCGAGCATCGCGAAAAATACCGCCGGAAGCCCAGCCCGTAGAACGGAACGTTTCATTGAATTCAATCGGCGACCCGCCGTCCCAAGCCCTCCAGGCCGGCACGGAGATTCTGCGTTATCAGATTTCATGTTTGGTCTTTCCCGGCTTAATTGATGCGCCCAGTTCGCATCGTGTTGCTAGAGGATTTGCCGTGATTCTACTGGAAGGAGGATTGCAACGAAATGGGACATCTGTCACAATCAGCGCCGACCGGTAGTCCGCTACGCGTTGGCGAGCAGTTTGGCCGCCCGATCCGCATCGGCAGGCTCGCGGTGCAAGTCAGCCGCCAATCTTGACTTTCAATCGCAGGTTGGCTTTGAACGCCGGGGTCGCGAAATATTCATCCGCTTGATCTGGTCTGGATTGATCCGCGCCGTGGTGCGGTCTTCCCAGGTAGCGACGCAAATCCCGCCGTCAGTCACCTTTGTCGCCCGCCGGCAAGACGGAGATTTCGGCGGCACTGGTCCAGCCGTTCCCATTGATTTCGCGCAGGGCCGTGAAGCGGAAGAAACGGGCTTTTACCGGGGCAAACCTGACTTTCTGAAACGAAGGGTTGTTCCGGATGTTGGCAAATGTTCCTGCCACCACGTTGGTTATCCAATCGGTTCCATCCACGCTCGTTTCGAAGCGGTAATTCTCGACCGTGCCGTTGGGATTTCCGTCCTGGCGCGGGAGATAAGTAAATCCGCCGATCGGATGCGGGGTTCCCATGTCTACAGTGATGAAATGAGGCAGGTTCAAATCTTCGTTCCAACGGGTGTGCCACATCGTAGATGAGTTCCCGTCTATCGCCTTGGCGGCACTATCGTTTTCCCCGGCCGTTTCCTGGCTGTCGGCGGCCACGACTTTCCAACCGGTGGGCGGCAGACCGGCAAAGGTCCTGGAGGTTACGATGCCAAGCTTGCCATTCGGCATCACGCAGGCGGCTTGCACCGTGCCGGTCAACGGCAGCGTGATGGGCGATTGGTAAACCGCAGAATTGGCCGTCGGTTCAGTTCCATCCACGGTGTAAACCATTTTACATCCGCCGGCATTGGTGATGGTCACCAGGTTGTCGACGCCACGATCCGAAATGGCGGGAGCCTGGCCGTAAATGGACTGCTTGAAGAGTCCCATCTCGGCCAGCGTCGGTTCCAAACGCGAGCCGGTGATGCGCACGCGCACTTGGGTGGTCGTCATGGGCGATTTCAATCGGATGAGCCGGCGGTGTCCGACGGTGGTGAGCTCGTCCGATGAGATCTTCTCCGCCGCAACCCAAGCCGATCCGTTCCCGGCCTCGATGGCAAAAGATTCAATTCTTTGACCGCGATGATCCACCGCTTCCTGCAGCGAAACGACATCGAAAGTGACAGCCTTTGGCAGCATCAAGGTCAAGGTGCCGTTGGTGTGGCCGGGCGCGGCTTCCCACCAAGTGTCCAAATCCCCGTCCAACGCCAGCGACGGACCGTGGCCGTCTTTGGAGTTGTCGGCAGTCAGTTTAGCGCCGACCGCGAGGTCGGTTGCAAACGTATCCTTGATCACTTGTGCCATCCTGCTTAGGGCCTCGAGCTGGTCATCGGGAATCAAACCACGCGTGTCAGGTGAGAGGTTTAGAATGAGATTTCCATTGCGGCCGATGGCTCGGTAATAAACATCCACCAACTCCGACAAACTTCGAGGATGCTTCCCGGGAGCCCAAAACCACTGCCCGTTGGCGAGAATGGTGACGTTAATTTCCGCCGGATACCACCAGAGATACGAACCGGGAACCAATTTTGCGCGGCCGCCGAGATCCCGGTCCTGCAGGTCGGGCCAACGACATTGATCGGGCGACATCGGCAGCGGGACGACACTCCATTCCGTGGTGCGGCCAACGCCCCCTTCGTTGCCTACCCACCGCACGTCCGGCCCTTTGCCCATGATGACCGCTCCGGGTTGCAGGCGGTGGATCAAGTCGTACCACGCGTTATAGTCGTAAGTCTCGTGGACGCTGGGATCCGGATTCGCGCCGTCGAACCAAACTTCCTGGATCGGCCCATATTCGGTCAGCAACTCGTAAAGCTGATTCAGGAAGTAGCGATTATAGTCGTCCACCACGTAGGTGTAATTCGTAAAACCCGGCGTGGGCGTGCGGCCCAAAGCGGGATTCGTTTTGAAACTGGCCGGATCGGTAGGGATGACGGAAAGCACGTTGCTGCTGCCGTCACCGTAATAGCCGTCCGGGTTTTTCGGGTTCGTCCGCAACTGATAAAGGTCGGCGGGCGAGAGATAAACGCCGAGTTTCAACCCCTGTTTGCGGGCAGCGTCGGCCACGGCCTTCACGACGCTGCCTTTGCCGTCGAGCCACGGGCTGGACGCGACAGAATGCGACGTGTAACGGGTTTGCCATTGGCATAAACCATCGTGGTGTTTACAAACGAGCACAATCATCTTGCCGCCGGCCCCGGCCATCGCGCTGACCCACTGGTCGGCGTCGAACGCGGTGGGAATGAACAGCGAAGGCTCCTCGCGCCCACTGCCCCACTCGACATCGTGGAACGCGTTCGGCCCAAAGTGCAGAAAAAACGTCCATTCCAGGCGCATCCAATCGCTCTGATTGGCGCGCGGAAGCACCTTCGCCGCTTTTTCGGCGATCACAGCGTCGGAATCTCCGTTGGAAATCACTTGCAACGTTGCATACGGAATCGGCTCCGCCACGGCCACGCCAATACGGGCAACCAGGCAGCCTAGCGCCAGTTTGGTCAACAGGGTTCGATTCAAGGTCATTAATTTCATAGTTTTCAAGGTCGGCACTGCACCACCAATTCCTTCTGGTCACGAGAGACTCCAATTGTCAATGCGCGCCCGGCGGCCGACGTGGAAGTTTGCCGCAGCAGCACCGCGGCTTCCACCGTCTTCGCGCCGTTGACGGAAAGAATGACGTCATTTTTTCGCAGTCCGGCTTTGGCCAACGCTGACTCCGCCGGAACGTCCAGGACCAGAACTCCGGCCATGCCGGCCAAACCGAACGCGGACATCTCACCTTCATCAGCGATGTTGCGCACGCTGGCACCCAGCCACTTTGCCGGGGTCGTGTCGCGCGCGACGCCTCGATCGGCGGGCATTTCGGATGGCGGCAGTTGCGGGCGCCGCGCGATGGCTTTGAGTTCCGGTTTACGCACGCCGAATTGATCCATCGGAAAGTTGACAAACCCCAGAGCCAGCGCTGGCGACCCATTCTTCACGCGATAATCCCCGTGCACCGGATCAACAAAATCCGCGTCAGCCACAATGGAATGTTCGTCGCGCCCGCTTTGTTCCCGCAATTGCGTCGCGGGCAAGCTGGCCGTGGCGCCGGCATCCTGTACCAGGTTGAAATCCATTACCGCACCCCATGGCCGGCCATGCATGTTGGCCGGATGATAGGACGTCCAAACAATGTTATGCCGAAAAATGTCGCCGCTTTCGTCATACCAAACGTGCGGATGGTAACCGTTATCCACCAAAATGTTGTTTTCGACCACCCGACCGAAGCCTTCTCGGTTTTTGATGCCGCCATGCAGACAGAGGTTGTTCGTAATGAGGTAAAAGGACGAACCGTCGTCGAGGTCAATATCCCAGCCGTGATCGCATCGCGAGCGGTTGTTGGCGAGCACGATGGGCTTGACCGCGTCAAGTTTCGGCAGGTCGGGTGCTTGTTTAACCCACGCGTTGACCTCGTCAATGTTGGGCCGCCAGAAACGGTCGCGGCCCCACGAATTGAACGAGCCGTGATCGCCGGTCTCCTTTACCGTGTCAAAGATGTCGCAAAATTCGATGACGTGCCCGCCCCAGCAGCCGTCGCCGATATTGATGCCGGCGCGCGGCGTGTCGTAAATCGAACAGTGCCGGACGGTGATGTCCCGGGCCAGGTCCAATTCAACGCCGGCAGTTTGCTTTTCCACGCGCCCGGTGAGATGGATCAGACAATCGTCCACCAGACAGTCTGCCGGATAACGATCGCTTCTCGGTCCGGGCGTGCGGTCAATTCCCTCCAGCGGTTGGATTTGATCGTAATTGAACAACGGACTCCGCGCCGCTTGCGGGTCGCCAACAAAACAAATTCCGCTCGCGCCCGCCCTGGCGATTTCCGTTCCCCGAATAACCACGCGTCGGTTGTAATTGTTGACGAAGACGGCGTTGCCCCCCACCTGGTCAATGAAGCTGTCTTCCAGCGCGCAATCCTCCGCACCGTTGAAGAAAATCGCGCCGCCGCGGTAGATGGCCCAATCTGAACGCAGGAGCGGCTCCCGCGTGTCCATGAGCGTGCGCGCCGCCTGGCGGAAAACGAAGCCGCGCAAGGTGATCCATTTCACCGGCCGCTTCTCGTCGCCCTGAAATTCAACCAGAGTTCGCAGCCGTGTCGCCTCCACAATGGCGTTCTTTAGGTCGAGTCCGGCGGGCGGATAGAAATACAGTGTGTGCGTCCTGGCATTCAGGAACCATTCGCCGGGCGCGTCCAATTCCTCGAAAATATTTTCCACGAAGCGGATTTGCGGATGCGCCGCCGCTCCGCGATTGTTCTGCCACCCGCCCTGCAATCGCAGCTCGCCGTTCGGGTCTTTGCCAGTGATGCGCCATGTGAAATCGCCCCATAGCGCCGGGTGCATCGCATGATAATAACCTCCCACCGGGTCCGACCACCGCGCCGCCCGCTCCTTTGAATTGGCATCGGCGGCAAAGCCGTCGAAATATTGGGCCTTGGGATCAAAGTTCGGGTAGCGTGCGAGAATCTGCCGTTCGCCGTTGACGAAGATTTCCTCGGTTTGCAAGTCCGCGGGAACTTGGGCCTGAAAAATCCCATTGGTGAACGGCAGCCAGTCGAGTTTTTCAAGTCTCACCCCGCCACTGATGACCGGCGCCTCTCCCTGATAGTTTTGATATACCACCGGCGCGTCTTTCGTGCCGCTGTCTTGCGCGGTGAACCGGAGTGTCGCCGGCAAATAGTAGGTTCCGCCGCGAACAAAAACGCCACCGGGTTTCCACCGCGCCGCTTGTTGCGCGCCTTGTAGCGTGGCAAACGGTCTTTCCAGCGTGCCAGGATTCGCGTCATTGCCCGCCGGCGAAACGAAATAGGGTTGCGCACCACAAAGACACACGGAAAAAAACAACGCGGCCAGAGCAGTCAATAGGGTCCGTTTCATTGTCGTTCAATTTCAGCTAAAGTTAGTCTGAAATCAACTGCTCACGGCAGCGGCGGGCCGAGCTGGACGCGGTAGAAACTCTGCGACGTGATGAAATTTGTGTCCCTCCAATTGAACGGCAACCCCGGCGAGTTAGTGATGAAAACGCTGCTCCATTGCGTGAGGTTGGTCGAAATTTCAATCGCGTAATCCGGACCGCTCTGGCCGTTGACGTTGAAACTGAATTGCCCGCCCGTGGATGAAATGTTGCTGATCCCCGGCGCTGAAAGCGGATTGACGATAACCGAAAAGCTTTGCGTGGCGCTCAATGGCGGCGTGCCATTGTCGGAAACTTGCAGCGTGAAGTTGTTGGTCGAGTTCGCCTGCGTGACGAGCGGGCGAAACGAAAACGCGCCGCTGTTGGTGTTGAGCGTGGCGTTGGCCGCGCCGGTCAACATGGCGAAGGTCAGCGTTTGCGGCGGCAAGTCCGTGTCCGTTGCGCTGGCAGTAAAGGCGACGGTTTGGCCGACGTTGACAGTTCGATTGGTGATTGCGGCGAGCACGGGTGGCGCATTAGTAGGCCCGGCAAGCGTCAGGGCGATGGTCTGCGTGTGACTGATCAAACCAGCGGTAGCGATGACGGTAACGTTGATGGGACCGGAGATTACGTTTTTGGACGCCGTGAGCGTCAGCAGGCTCGCGCCACCGGTGCTTGGATTGTTGGTGAACGTGGCGGAGACGCCGCTCGGAAGATTGCTGACGCTGAGCGTGTAGCACGCATTCAGGCCATTCATCGCCGTCACCGTAATCGTGCTCGAGCCGTTCGTTCCGCCATTCAGGGTCAGGCTGGTCGGGTTCGCAGACAGGTCGAAATCCGGCGTGGGAGTAGCAAACGACACGGAGTCAATGTAGCAGGTGCCCGTCCAGCCGGCACTTGTGATAAATTGAATGCCCAAACTCTGCAAAGGCGTGGCGCCGTTTGTCGGCACCGTCAGGGTAATCGTGTTCCACGCATTAGTCGCCAGAGTTGGATACCAACCGCTGGTCCATGCCCAGTTGTAGTCCTGTAGATATGGCTGGAGCGTCGTCACGTTGCTGCCGCTGGGAATCCAAACATGAAAGGTAATCGTCGTGCCTGGGACGATAGCCACGTTGCCCACGGACGCAGACGAGGTGCCCGCTGATGAGCCATTGAAGTTCACGGCCAGCGACTGGTTGCCCGCAAAGGATTTCGCGGTCGAAGTTGCCACTCCAGAAATCTGGCTGCCGTTTGCTGTCCAACCTTGCGAACTGGATTCAAAGTTGAATTGCGCCCAGTCGGTGGTGCCGGAAGTCGTGGCGGGGGCTTCGGCCGAAAAACCTGACGCACCGGAGTTGTTGGTGGCGACCACCTGATAGTAATAGGTGATGCCGCTGTTGAGGCCGGTATTGGTATAGGACGTGCCGGTGATACCGGTGACAACAGGTGCTGCGTTGGAACTCTCGAAGCCGCTTGACGTTGAGCGATAAAGATTGTAGCTGGTAGCTCCACTACCGGCGGTCCAGGATAAAATTACTTGGCTCGTGCCTCCCGTCGCGGTAAGACCAGAGGCAGCATACGGAGCACCGTTTGGCGGCGGAGGCGCGGCTCCGCCAGTCAAAACGGAAATAAGTTGTGCGTCAGTGATTGCGCCCGTGGTCCAATCGAACGGACTGTTCGGTGTGCTCCAATAGAAGGGACTGAGTCCGTGGCCGCGCGCGGATTCGGCGACATACTTGTCCCAATAATAGACAGAATCAGTATTCCAAGCTGCCTCCGCGGCGTTTGTTGGGGACGACGAATACGCACCGAATTCGCCAATCATAACAGGAATGCCTTTGCTGACATACAAGTCGGCCAACTGTTGAAAGAACGAGTCTATGCCATATT